>JAFGTL010000222.1 GCA_016934125.1 Candidatus Hydrogenedentota bacterium | reverse complement strand
TCCCGTAGAGCACCGTGCCCGCCGGCGCGCATCCCAGGGATAACAGGGCGCCCAACACCAATACGCTGAACAGGGCGCCTGTCTGGATGAACTCGGGGCCGAGGGCGATGCGGGCGAGCACCTTCGAGCCCAGCACCAGCGGGATGACGCCGATGCCGGCCAGCGCGGCCGGCTTGCGGAACTGTTTGAGGAACCGGGCCATTTCGTCGGCGGTGCGGAGTCCGCTCGCCTTTGGCAGGAGCACGTTGAAGAGCGACAGGATCACCAAGTCCCCTACGAGCACGAGGTGCACCGCGCCCGCGTAGTCGCCGACGGCCTCCCCGGGGAGCTTCAACCAGTTAATGAGGAAGATGTCGGCGCGGTTGGCGAGGGTGGTGAAGCAACACGCCGCGAACACCCATTTCGTGAAGTGGAGGAGATCCTGCCCGACGTCCTGGAGGCGGGCGGGTTTCGCGAACAGGCCCCTGGGCAGGTGGGCCCAGGTGGCGCCCATGAGTGCGCCGGCGGCCGCGACGTAGGCGGCCAGGAGCAGGACGATGCTCGTCGTGCGATGCCACGAGAGGAAGGCCGCCGCACCGACGACGGCGGCCACCAGCACGAGGCGGATCGCCGCGCCAGCACACTCGAAGCCGGCGTATCGCTTGAACTGCTGATGGGCCTGGAACCACGCCTGGGCGAACGCCCAGAGCATGGCGAATCCGGCGCCCACACACGCCAGCGTCACCGCCCAGGCCGGCACGCCGGGCGCGCCGGCGGGCGCGGCGCCGTTGAATAGAAGCGACTGGAGCGGTTTGGCGGCCACGAGGCCTGCGGCGAGCACGCCCGCGCACAGGATCAGCTTCATCCAGAGGATGGCGCCGGCGTAGCGGAGGGCGCGGGGTTCGTCGTGTGCGGCGAAGCGGACGAGCGCCGTGTCGAGGGCGGGCCCGGCGAATTCGGCCGCTACTTTCATGATGGTGAGCAGGAGCACGAGCTGCCCGTAGCCGGCCCGGCCCACGTGCCGCGACATGAGCATGACGCCCAGGAGCGTGGCGCCGCAGGCGACGCCGCGGGCCGCGAACACGGAGCCGAAGGCGGACACCCAGGGGGTGGGCCGGCGAGACGGGCCCGTTGACGCGGGGGCGTGGGGCGTTTGCTGGTTGTCGATCGGCAGGTTCTCCCTCGGGCCGGCCTGTGGCTACGCGGCCCCTTTGGCGAGCAACACGACTTGAAACGTCCGGAACAGGATGCGGAAATCCTCCGCGAGCGACCAGTTGTCGATATAGGCCAGATCGAGTTCCACCCATTCGGCGAAGGATACGTCGCTGCGCCCGCTCACCTGCTGCAGCCCCGTGATGCCGGGCCGGACACTCAGCCGGCGCCGCTGATCCCAGGAGTACTCTTTGACTTCCTCGGGCAGCGGGGGACGCGGGCCCACGAGGCTCATGTGGCCGAGGAACACATTGATGAACTGGGGCATCTCGTCGATGCTGAACTTGCGGAGCCACCGGCCGACGTTCGTCATGCGGGGATCCCTGCGGATCTTGAACACCGGGCCGTCCGCCTCGTTGATTTCGCGCAGGCGTTGCCGCTGTTGCTCGGCATCGGCCACCATGGATCGGAACTTGAAGATGGTGAACCGGCGCTGGTTGAGGCCCACCCGTTGCTGCCGGAAGAAGACGGGCCCCTTCGATTCGAGTCTGATGAGGAGCGCAACGATGGGGAAGAGCCACGACGCCACCGCGACGAGGAACAGGAGCGACACGGAGATGTCGAGGAGGCGTTTGGCCAGGAGGGGGAATTGCGCTTCCGGGATGGCCGACAGGGAGAGCAGGGGGATATCCTCGAGCTGGTGCACGTGGCTTGTGGCGACACGCACGGGGAACAAGTCCGTGATCAGACGGACAGGCACGCCGATGCCTTCGCACAGGTGGGCCATGCTGTTGATCTCTTCGTAGAACCGGCGGACGGGCAGGCAGATGTAAACCTCGTCGATCACGCGGGTGAGCAGGATGCCCTCGAGTTCGTTCAGGCCCCCCAGGCATTGGACGTTGTGCTCTTTGAGATACTCCATGCGCTCGGGCTCATCGTCGAGGACGCCCGCCAGTTGGTATCCATAGCGGCCGCGGCCCACGAGGACATCGAGCAGGTGCTTGGCGCGGGGGTTGGCGCCCACGAGGAGCACTTGCCGGTAGTTGAATCCCTGGCGCCGGAGCGACCACAGGACGAGGCGCAGGGTGAGCCGGAACGCAAGGATGAAGGCGAGCGTGGCGATTCCGAAGTAGGCCGCGAAGCGCCGTTCGAGTCCGTGCCGCTGGATGAAGCCGATGAAGAATCCGCTGAACACCATGGAAAGGACGACGGCTTTGGCCACGCTGAGCATCTGCTCGAACAGGCTGTCGCCCCGATGCGAGTGAAACAGGCGCTGATCGGTGGCGGCGCCGCACCAGACGACGACGAACACGACGAAGTAGACGAGGTGGTCGAGAAACTGCTGGCGGAGGGTGATCGAGCCGTCCGGGGGGAGCGTGAAATGGGACGCCACGAGACAGGCCGCCAACACGCAGCAGCTGTCGAAGATGCCCAGGACGAAGGTGAAGAATCCCGTATGCTTCTTCAAGAACGGCACCGCTTCAGACTCCCTCGGCAGCGCTCCGGGGCCAAGTGGCCTTCCTTTCGGCCCCGCGGCCTCAGTGTCGGCACACCACGTCGTGTCGTCGTGTGCGGGCCGGATGGAGCCGTCTCGCGGCAACTGACGATACGACGGCGTGACGGCGCGCTGTATGACGCTCGTTTTGGGCGGCCCACGAACTATGAAACCTGCTCCGCCTGTAAAGAGCTTACCTTGAAACCGTGGCGGTGTCAAGAACCGGCCCGGGCGGGCTCACTCATCCCGAAGTTTTGGCTTTCGAGGTGCTCGCATCACAACGGAAGCCACTGGCCCGGGTGGGGAGACTGTGCGCTTGTGGCCCGGCGTCGACACGCCTCCGGCCTTGTGGTCTTGGCGCAGACTGGGGATGAGTGAGCCCGGGCGGGCGATCCGGGACAGGGGAGGCCGGGTTCTGCGTGCACGCCCTCTGCGTCGAGGCAGGGATTGAGGGGGCCGGATTCAGGGCATGGAACGGAGCGAGTCGCAGTGCCTCATATGAGCCGCATGCCCCAAATCGGACATGCGGGCGCGGCGGGCCTGCTGCCGACTGATGGGCGCATGCCGCGCACGGCAGTCTCTCCACTCGCGGCCGGCGGAGACGGGCTTCACTCCAGGGCGGCGGCAGGCAATGCGTTGTCCTCCGGGAGTTTCAGGCGCGCCACGCTCCGCCGGTGCGGGGCTCAGGGGGCGCCACGGGATTCTTGAACGGGGGTGTCGCGGCAGAGTATCCTCGGGGCTTCCGCGTGTCGATGAAGGATGGCATGTGATTTGCTTTGCCCGGCCGGGGAATGGTGCGCCTGTGTTCGGGAGGCGGCCCGCCCGGCGGCCGGGGCGGCGTGGCGGGCTTCGAAGTGGCTCGGTGGCACACGGAGCAACCAGACAGGACATGCGCACTCGAACGGTGCGTACGCAAGCCGGAGGACAGCATATGATCAAGGCAGAGAACCTGACGATGCATTACGGCCCGGTGAAGGCCCTGGACAATGTATCGTTCGAGGTGAAGGAGGGCGAGATCGTCGGGCTGCTGGGGCCGAACGGCGCGGGCAAGTCGACGACGATGAAGATCCTGACAACCTACCTGTATCCGACGTCAGGCACGGCCAAGGTCGGGGGCATCGATGTGTTGCAGGATCCGTTGGCAGTCCGGAAGATCATCGGCTATCTGCCGGAGGTGTTGCCGCTGTACATGGACATGGAGGTTCGCGGCTACCTGGATTTCGTGGCGCGGGCGCGCGGACTGAGCGGGGCCCGGCTCCGGGAGCGCACCGATCTGGTGCTGGATGAATGCGGCCTGCGGCCGATGTACCGCAAGGTGATCCGGGAGTTGTCGAAAGGATACCGGCAACGAACGGCCCTGGCGCAGGCGCTGATCCACGATCCGAATATCATCATCCTCGATGAGCCGACGTCGGGACTCGATCCGCACCAGATCGTCGAGATCCGGCAGTTGATCCGGCGTCTGGCATCGGGCCGCACCGTGATTCTGTCGACGCACATCCTGCAGGAGGTGGAGGCCACGGCCGATCGCATCGTGATCATCAACCACGGGAAGATCGTGGGCGATGGCACTATCGATGAGCTTCGGGAGCGGGCCAAGGATCAGGAGCGGGCGAGAGTGGCCGTGGCCGGTGAGCGCGGCGAGATCGAGCGGCTGCTGTCGGGGCTGTCGGGCGTGCGGAAGGCCGAGTTCCTCGGGGAGCGGGAAGGGTTCGTGTCATTCATGCTCCACGGGAGACTGGGCTCGGAATTGTGGCGGGAGGTGGGCCAGTTGGCCCGCACCAAGGGCTGGGAACTGCGAGAACTCGGAGAGAAGCCGCTGACGCTCGAGGAGACGTTCCTGTCGCTCACCGAGCGCAAAGAGGCCCCCGCCGCATCCGCCAGAGAAGGAGTCGCGTAATGAAGAACATCCTCACCATATTCCGGCGCGACATGGCCGCGTACTTCACGTCGCCCGTCGGCTACATCTTCATGATCGTGTTCCTGCTGTTGAGTGTGGGACTGTACATTACGTCGTTCTTCACGTTCCCCGTGGCCGACATGCGGGGCTACTTCACGAACCTGCCCATCCTGTTGTGCGTGTTCATCCCCGCGGTGACGATGCGCGTGTGGGCGGAAGAACGCAAAGAGAACACCTGGGAGATGCTGCTCACGTTCCCGATGCGGGCGCGGGAGTTGGTGTTGGGCAAGTTCCTGACCACCTTGACGTTCCTGGCGCTGACGCTCGCGGCCACGATCACGGTGCCCGTCATGCTGGCGTGGCTCGGCAACCCGGACAACGGGGCGGTGCTCGGGGGATACCTGGGGACGCTGTTCCTGGGGGCGTTCTTCCTCTCGATCGGGATCTTTTTCTCGGGGCTGTGCAAGGATCAGATCGTCGCCTTTGTCGTGACGCTGTTCGTGTGTTTCCTGATCTTCCTGCTCGGCACGACGTTCATCGCGTCCTATATCGACGACGTCATACCCGGGTTGGGCTCGAACCTGTCGCAGCTTGTCGGCATGCTCGATCATTACACCGCGTTCACGCGCGGCGTGGTGGAAGTGGCGGACGTGTTGTATTTCCTGGTGTGGACGGCCCTGTTCCTCACGCTCAACATCCTCTTTATCGAAGGGCGGAACCGCCCCGGCGTGCGCGTGACGTTCAGCGTGGCCGTCCTCGTGTGCGTGGCCATCGGGCTGGCCTTCAACTGGCTGACCACCGGGCAGAGCCTGGGCCGGTTCGATCTCACGGAGGATCAGATCTACACGGTGTCGGACGCCTCGGAGAGCATTCTGTCGAGGTTGAAGGTGCCGGTGCAGGTGAAGCTGTACATCACGCCCAAGTCCGACATGCCCACCGGGCTCCAGCAACTGGAGCAGGACATCGAGGGCAAGATCCAGGAACTCCGCTACCGGTCGAACGGTAACATCGAGTTCCAAACCGTCTACCTCCAGGCGGCCAACGTGTTGAGCGAAGGCCTCGACATGGATGAAGAGGAGACGGAAGACGAGGCGAAATCCATCGAGGAGCGGATGCTGGACAAGGGGCTGACGCCCTTTGGCGTGCAGGCCACGAAGGGCGATCAGGTGACGCAACAGCTCATCTATTCGAGCATCGGCGTGGCCTATCAGGCGGAGCGGGAGGAGATCCTGCCGCGCATCATGCCCGAGAACCTGCCTGAACTCGAATACCGCCTCGTGAACACCATCTACAAGCTTACCCGCGAGAAAGCCCCGAAGATTGCGCTCGTCGCGCCGACGGAGGCGTTCAACATCTCGCCGCAGATGCGGCAGCTCTACATGCAGATGGGGCAGCCGATTCCCACCACCGAGGATCCCTATGAGACGCTCCAGATGGTGCTGGAATACGAGAAATACGATGTCGAGCGCGTGGAACTCTCGCAGAGCAGCCCCCTGCCGGACGAGTACGACACTCTCGTCATCGTGAATCCGCGCGAATTCAGCGAGCGCCAGCGCTGGGAGATCAACCGGGCGCTGGCATCGGGGAAATCCGTGGTGATGGCCGTGCAGAACGACGAGTGGGACTACCAAGTCACGCGGGATGGCACGTCCGTGTCCAAGCGGGATCAGAATCCGGGGGTGAACGAGCTGCTCGAATACTACGGGCTCAAGGTTGACACGGACATCCTGATGGACGTGAACCACGTGCCGCTCCAGATCCAGTCCAGCGCGAACCCGCTGGCCGCGCTTCTGGGCGGGGGCCAAACCGTCAACGTGCCCACGCAGATCCTGGTGAACAGCAGTTCCATGGATCAGGAGACGTCGATCACCCAGCGGCTGTCGGCCGTGTTCTACCTGTGGGGTTCCGCTCTCGACATCGATGAGGATGAACTCAAGAAACACGGGCTGGAACACAAGGTGCTCATGTCGACGTCGCCGGACGCCTGGAAGGTGCCGGCCGCGCCGCGGATGACGCAGTCGATGATCGAGCCGCCGGCAACCCGGGAGCAGTATCCGCTCATGGTGATGGTGACAGGGCAGTTCCCGGATGCGTTCAAGGATGCGCCGCGCCCGGCCTGGCCTATGCCGCAGCCGCAGCCCGGCATGCCGCCGCCTCCTCCGCCCGAGGACGAGGGTGAAGCGGCGCCGATCACGCCCGCGCCCGGCAAGTTGATCCTGGTGGGATGCGCGCAGGTGCTGCGGAAGAACTTCCTACAGGCCGCCAACCTCGATCTGTTCCTGAACAGTGTCGATGCCGTGACGCTTGGCGACGAGTTGATCAATGTCCGCGGCCGGAAACCCATCGACCGCACCATCGACAGGCCGTCGGATATGCAGCGCCGGTTCTGGAAGGTGGTCAATTACGCCCTCATGAACGCGCTGATCGCAGCGGCGGGGATCCTGGTGGTGGCGTGGCGCCGGCAGGCGCGGAACGCCTACATGCGGGAGTACGCTGCAAGCGAGAAGTGAGACGCGGGACGAGTGCCGTCGCGTATCGGAGGCTGAAGAATGAGCAAGAAGAACTTGATTCCGTTGTTCGTGATCCTGGCGATCCTCGTGGGGCTCGTTGTCGTGAAGTCGATGACGGCCAAGGCGCCATCCATCGTCGATCAAGTCCAACTCGTGTCGCTGTTGCCGGAGGGCCTGTCCAGCGCAGACGTGGCCAAGCTCGAGTTGTTCTCGGGCGCCCATCCGGATGAGCGGGTGGTGCTGACGCGGGATGAGGGCGATCCGAACGTGTGGCGGGTGACGAGCCACTTCGACGCGCCCGCGCAGGCGGAGAAGATCGAGGGTTTCGTGGACACGCTTGTCGGGTTGAAGGGCGAATTCCGCGCGACGGCGGACACCGACGAGGCCCTGGAGGAATACCGGCTCAGCGATGAGAAGGCCTTTCATGTACTCGGTTTCATGAAGGGATCCGAAGAGGCCGGCATCAACCTGCTCGTCGGCAAGGCGCCTGCGTCCAACCAGGTGCTGATGCGCACCGTGGACGGGAAGGATGTGTTCGTGCTGGATCAGAACCTGCGCCGCGAGGCCGGCGTCTGGCAGGACGATTCGGACGAGGCGCCGGGGGCCGACTCGTGGCTGGACAAGAAGATCGTCGAACTCGACAAGGACAAGGTGTGCCGTATCGAGACGACGGGGCCAGACAAGCGCGTCGTGTTCGAGCGGCACGAGAAGGAGGGCGAGCCCGCGGCCGAAGCCGCCGATGAGACGGAAGGCGAAGAGGGCGAGGAAAGCGAAGAGCCTGCGCCGCCGGCCGAACCGGCCAAGGAGTACGAGTGGGTTCTGGCGGAAGGCGGCCCGGGCGGCGAGTACAAGCAGAGCGGCCTGGATTCGCTGCTGCGCGCGTTCTCACCGTTGAATGCCACGACCATCGTGGATCCGGCGAAGAAGGCGGAGTGGGGGCTCGATACGCCCGCCTTCGGCGCCACCATCACCATCGAGGGCCAGGACGAGCCCGTCGTCCTCGAGGGGGGCCGGCCGACTGGCAGCGACGACGGCTACGTCCGCGTAGCCGGCGCTGCGGCCGATGTCGTGTACAAGCTGTCGAAATGGCAGTTCGAGCGCGTCTTCCCCAAAGGGCAGGATCTGTTCCAACTGGCTGGGCTCGCGGTTGACAAGCAGAAGGTGGATCGCGTCGAGCTGGTGCAGCCGGAAGGGAACATCGTGCTCGTGAAAGGGGAGGGTGGCTGGACGGTTCAGGAGCCTGCCGTCGCCCTCGATGTGCAGCGGAACACCCTCGATACGATCGCGAACACGCTGGCCGCCTGGCAACCGGCCGATTATGCGGACTCGGCCGGGCAGACGGGCCTGGATGCGTCGACGCGGCGCGTCACGTTCACGGCCGGGCCGGACGAGAGCCACACGGTCGTGTTTGGCGCCGACTCGAAAGGCATTGACGGCGTCTACGCCCGCCTGGACGGTTCCGAGGCGGTGCTCGTCATGAGCCGGAGCGATGTCGATCGCGTGCTGGTGGCGCCCAAAGATCTCTATGAACGCACCTTGCTCGATCTCATCGAGGACGACGTGCAAACCGTTACGGTGGCGCGTGCCGAGGACGGATTCCAGTTGAGCCGGGCCGAGGGCGGCTGGAAGCTGGCCGTTGCCGGTGAGGAATTCGATGCGGATGAGGATGCCGCGGAAGCGGTGGCACAGGCCTTGGCCGACCTGCAGGCCTCGGACATCCGGTTCGGCACGGCCGACTTGGGTGCCGATGCGGCCATGACACTCACCTGCGTTGCCCTGGACGGAACGGAATCCGTGTTCCGGTTCGGTGAAGAGGCCGAGGGCGTGCGTCCGCTCGTGTTGTCCGGCAAGGACGTGGTGTTCGAGGTGGCTTCGGCGGATGTTGCAGCCGTCGCACCGGCGAGTGAATCGCTGAAGAAGCCCGAGCCCGAACCCGAGCCTGAGCCGGCGCCCGAGGCGACTCCGGCCGGCGAGGGCGCGGCCGAGGCGGCCGCGCCGGCAGCACCGGCGGCCGCGCCGGCAGCACCGGCGGCTGCGCCTACAGAGTAGGGACGCCCGAGGCGCTGAAGGCATGCGCCCGTCTCGCTTGCCGGGAATCGCCGGGCCGCATCGTGCGGAGGGACTGAGCATGAGAGCGCGTCGGATCCCGCCGAGTCTCATCGCCCTGGTGCTGGCGTTGTCGTGTGCGCCCCCGGCCCCGACGGCCGAGGAGGCGTCGCCACCGGACTCGGTGGACGCCTCGCGCCGGAACGCCATTGTCCGTGCCATCGAGCGGGCGGCGCCTGCCGTGGTTTCGATTAACGTAGTCGAGATCCGAACGCGGCGCGAATTCCCGGCGACGTTTCGGGACTTCTGGGATTTCTTCGACATGCCGAGGCCGCAGTACCGGCTCGAGAAGCGGCGGCTGGACTCAGTGGGCAGCGGGTTCGTGTTCGATGATCGCGGCCACGTCCTCACCAATTACCACGTCATCGAGGGGGCCGATCAGGTGGATTCCATCACACTGGGCGACGGGCGCCAATTCCCGGTGGAGGTGGTCGGCGTGGACGAGCGGAACGACTTGGCTGTGCTCCGGATCCAGGGCGACGCCGCTGTGCCGAGGTGCGCAATCGGCCACTCCAACGATCTCATGCCGGGCGAGTGGTCGATCGCCATCGGGAATCCCTTCGGCGTGCTCATGGGCGACGCGCAGCCCACCGTGAGCGTGGGCGTGATCTCCGCCAACCACCGCCGCGTGAGCCGGAGCGTGGGCGGCGGGGAGCGCCTGTATCAGGACATGATCCAGACCGACGCGGCCATCAACCCCGGCAACAGCGGCGGGCCCCTCGTGAACGCCCATGGCGAGGTGATCGGCGTCAACACCATGATCTTCAGCAGCAGCGGCGGCAGCATCGGCCTGGGATTCGCCATCCCCATCGATCGGGCCCGCCGTGTCGCCGAAGAGATCATCGAGTACGGCCGGCGCCGCGATCCCTGGGCCGGATTCAAGGTCGAGGACGTCCAGGGACTGCGGGCGGACTTCCGCCAGGAACTGGGGATCCGGGCCGAAACGGGCTGTCTCGTGATCAACATCCTCAAATCGGCTCCCGCGTACACGTCCGGGCTTCGTCCGGGCGACGTCGTCACGGCCATCAACGGGCAGCCCGTCCACACGTCCTCGGACATCGATTTCGTGATCTGGGGCCAATTCGTGGGCGATCGCGTTGCGCTCTCCGTTGATCGAAAGGGGCAGGCTTTGGCCATTGAGTTCCCAGTAGAGGAACTCGACTCGTCTGCGGCCCGGTGAGCGGCTTGGATCCGGCCCGGCGGGGCCGGAGCATGATACGGCGTTGCGTTTCCCGCGCCAACGGGGGGATCCCGCACATGGCACTCGATAGCAGGACGCGAATCCGGCGGGCTCTGTTCGCGGGAGCCTGTGCCGTCGCCCTGGCGGCCGCTTGGGCGGGCTCCGCGGCGGAACTCGCCCTTACCGTCGTTGACGGCGCCACCGGCGACGCCGTGGCGCAAGCGGAGGTTCGCGCGCGCGTAGACGGCGCGCTCCTCGGCGTGGTTACCGACACGGCCGGTGCGTGCGTCGTGCCCTATCCCGAGGGCGGCGTGGCCCGTCAAGTTGCACTGACGGTGCGCGCCGATGGCTACGTGCCCGTCATGGCCGAGTGGCGTGTGGGCTCAGAGGCGGCCCCGAGCGAGTACGCCCTTCGCCTTCAGGCCGCCAAGCCTATCGGCGGCATCGTGGAGGACACGTCGGGCGCGCCGCTTCCCGGGGCGGAGATCACGGTGTATGTGGAGGCGCCCGCCCGGGGGCGGGAGCGGGTGGCCGTGACGGACTACGGCGTGGCCACCGATGAGGCGGGGCGCTGGCGGTGCGAGGTGGCGCCCCCGGACGCCAGCAAGATCCGCCTGCGCGTTCAGTCGCCCGGCCAGACACTGTACAAGACGTTCACCTATACGGCATCGGGCACGCGCACGATCGCCTCGCTGCAGGCCATGACGGACGTCATCGCCATTGCGCGGCGGTTCGACGTGGCCGGCTCGCTGGCCACGGCGGACGGGAAGCCGCCGCGCCGGGCCGATCTGCTCCTCTGGGCCGTGGACTCGGACTCGACGGGCGCTTTCACGGCGCGCGCCCGGCCGGACGGGGCGTTTGTGCTCAAGAACTGCAAAGAGGGGGAGGCGCTGCTGCTCGTGCATGCCGAGGGCTGCGCCGTGGATCTGCGCCGCATCACGTTCGCCGCGGACATGGCGCCGCTCAGTCTCGAACTGGCGCCCGGCGCCGTGATTCGGGGGCGTGTGATCGATTCGGCACAGAACCCGTTGGCCGACGCGGATGTGGCCGTGGTCGGGTGGCGCGGGCACAAGCTCCAGCTGTGGAATACGCGAACCGATGCGGAAGGCCGGTTCGTGTGGAAGAGCGCGCCGCCGGGCGAGGCCGTCGAGTTCTCGTGCGCGAAGCCGGGATATCAGGGCCCGGCGATGCCCGTGCTGACGGCCGGCGACGGCGAAAACCAGATCGTGCTCGGGAGCCTGCTCCGGCTCCACGGCACCGTGGTCGACGCGGAGACGAATGAGCGGATCCCGGCGTTCCGCCTGGTTCGCGGCGTCGATTGGGGGGGCAGTGGCACCATCGACTGGATGAACAACCGCCCTGAGCCCGGAGTAGACGGCGAATACGCGATGATGTTCGACGATACCTATCCGGCCTACGCGCTTCGGATCGAGGCGGACGGGTATCTGCCGGCCGTATCCCGCCGGTTTCTGATGGAGGAAGGGGAGCAGGAATTCAGCGTGGCGTTGAAACGCGGCGTTGGCCTGGGAGGCGTGGTGCGATCGCCCGACGGCGCGCCGGTTGCGGGCGCGGACGTCGCGCTCTTGAGCGCGACGCGCGGGATCCGCATCCGGGACGGCGTGATCCGGGATCGGAGCGGCTCCGTGGTCGTCCGGACGGATGAGGAGGGGCGGTTCCAGTTTCAGCCCGAGGCCGATGCCCTGGCCGCGGTGGCCGTTCACGACACCGGATTCGCCGTGGCCCTCGCCGACGCCTTGGCGGCCAGCCCTGGGCTGCCCCTCGAGGCCTGGGGGCGTGTGAAGGGGGTTGTCCGCGCGGGGACAGCCCCGGTTGTGGATGCCTACGTCGTGGTGCGCCGCCTCCAGGTGCCCGAGTCATCGCCCGGCCTGCCGCCACACCTCATCTCCATTGAATGCCGCGCGATTACTGATGAGAACGGCGCCTTCTCGATCGAGCAGGCGCCGGTGGGCCCGGTGTCCGTGGCGCGGGAAGTGGATCTGCTCGATGGGAGTGTATGCGAAACCCATGGCACGACGATCCGTATCGCGGCCGGGCAAGCGGCCACCGCCGATATCGGTGGCACGGGCCGCCCGGTGACAGGCCGGGTGGCGTTGCCGGCCGGGGCGAAGGCCGACTTGTCGCGGTGCCGCGCCTCGATCCGTCCGGAGGACGTCCATGCGGCTTCTGGCCCCTATATCGCGTCTGTGGGTGTGGACGGGGCGCTCCGGGCGGAAGATGTGCCGGCCGGCCGCTACGTGCTCGATTTGGTGGCAGGCAACCTGCCCTATCATGGGGCAACCGCCCAAGCCCGGCACGCCTTCGACGTGCCCGCCATGGAGGACGGGCGGCTTGACGAGCCGCTCGACCTTGGCGCGATCGAGTTGGCCGTGGCGGACATGTCGGGCCCCGACGCCGTGGCCAGCGATTTCACGGCGCAGACGTTCACGGGCGACACGGTGCACCTTACCCAGTTCCGCGGGAAATACGTGCTTCTCGATTTCTGGGCGTCCTGGTGCCAGCCCTGCCGCCGGGAATCGCCGCAGCTTGTCGCCGTTTTCGACGAGTTCGGTGCGGACGAGCGGTTCGTCATGCTGGGACTGTGTCTCGACGAGGAGATGGAGACGGCCAAGGCCTATGCTGAGGGCGCCGGCCTGGTGTGGCCCCAGTGCTTCCTGGGCGAATGGCGTGGCACGAGCGTGCCGGATCGCTTCGGCGTGGAGGGCATACCCGCCATCATCCTGCTCGATCCGGACGGACGCATCGTCGCGCGAGATCTGTCCGGGAAGGCGATCGCAGAGGCGGTGCGGGCGGTACTCCAGGAGCCGCCGGGCCCGGCGGACACCGGACATTGATCGGTTGCGCCGCTTCCGGCCATTGAATGAATGGAGACGGCGCCGAACGCCGAGCGCGTTTCACCTTTCGCGCGCTGGCAAGAGGCGGCCTTCATTCCGGCGGGGTAATGCAGGGGCTGGGAATCGCCGCTCCACAGGTTGGATGCCCTCACCCCCCCATCCGCTGCCATTGCTCCGGGAGCCCCCGGGGGCGTGCTTCGCCCCTGGGGGTTTCGATCGTGTCTCGTGTTCCTCGTTTCGACGGCGCGTCCGTCGGCCCCCAAGCGATTCCGCCCGACGGCTGATATAATGGGTTCCCTGGCCCCGGTTGAGCGTGTGGCACATGTGCAGGGTGTTTCGCGGCAGGAGGGAGGGGCATCCGATGCGGTGGATTTGGATCGCGACGGGGGCCGTGGCGTTGCTCGTTGCCCCGGGCACGGCGGGCGCCCAGGACGTCGTTGCGCTTGATCGGTGGCAGATGCAGTCGTCGGCCGTGATCGACGCCCAAGGCGAGGGGCTGTCGGCGCCCGGGTTCCGCGCGGCGGACTGGCATGCCGTCACCGTGCCGACGACGGTGCTGGCCGCGCTCGTGGAAGGGGGCGTATACCCGGATCCGTATTACGGGGAGAACCTGAGATCGATTCCGGGATACCAGGAAGGCCGCTGGCTGCGCATGCCGGACGGGAGCCCCTTCGGCGTTCCCTGGTGGTTTCGCACAGAGTTCCCGTTGCCCGAGGGGTTCGCCGGGAAGCACGTGACGCTCTGTCTCGATGGTATCAACTACCGGGCCGATGTCTGGATGAACGGGCGGAAGGTTGCGTCGCGGGACGAGGTGGTCGGCATGTTCCGGCGGTTCGAGTTCGACGTGACCGCGGCGGCGCGAGTGGGGGAGATGAACGCCCTGGCCATCGAGGTGGTACCTCCGGGGCAACTGCCGGAGAAGGACTACCGCAGCAAGCAGGTGGAGGCCACCACCGGCTGGGACGATCACAACCCGCAGCCGCCCGACATGAACCTCGGAATCTGGCAGCCCGTGTCGATCCGCGCCACCGGGCCCGTCCGCATCCGGCATCCCTACGTGGCCACGGATCTCGATGTGCCCTCGCTGCGCACCGCCCGGCTCACGGTGTCCGCCGTCCTTGAGAACCTCTCCGATTCGCCGCAGACGGCCGGGCTCTCCGGCGCGATCGATGGCCGGGTGGTCGCTCAGTCCGTCGATCTCGGGGCCGGTGAAACCCGGCTCATCACCTTCGCACCGGGCGATTTCGGGGCGCTCATCGTCGAGGAGCCTCGTGTCTGGTGGCCGCATCCGGTGGGCCCGCAAGAACTCTACGATCTGAACCTGACGTGCACCGTGGACTCGGGGGTATCGGACACGGCCGATGTCGAGTTCGGCATCCGGAACATCACGAGTTCCATCAACGACGAGGGTTGGCGTACGTTTACGGTGAACGGGAAGCGGATTCTGATCCGGGGCGGGGCGTGGATGACGAGCGATATGCTCTTGCGGCTGACGCCCCGGCGCTACGACGCCCTCGTGCGCTATGCGCGCGAAGCCAATCTCAACATGCTGCGTTCCGAAGGGTTCTCGATCCGCGAAACCGACACGTTCTATTCGCTCTGCGATCGATACGGCGTGATGGTGACGCAGCAGATCTTCGGCAGGAGCATCCCGGACGAGGATCTCGCCATCGCCTGCACGGAGGACACGATTCTGCGCATCCGCAATCATCCCAGCCTCGTCCATTTCCTCGGCCACGATGAGACGTTTCCGACGGAACGGCTCGATGCCGCCTACCGCGATCTGCTGGCCCGCTATGCCCCGGATCGCACCTACCAGCCCCATTCGGGCGCCTTCGATGTCGTGGATCGCTTCAGGACGGGCGGCACGCGCACGGGCACCCGGGAACTCTGGACGTATGCGAATCCGAAACACTATTACGAACGCAAGGAGGACGGCGCGTGGGGATTCGCCCAGTCGGGCGGCATCGGCGGGATCGTGGCGCCCTTCGAGAGCGTGCGCCGTATGATCCCCGAGCACCAGCGGTGGCCCTTGTGGACGGATGCCCTTTCGTTCCACACGGTGATCCAGGGTGGGCCGTTCTTCGACGTAGTTGTCCAGATGCTCGACGCGCGCTATGGTGAGGCGGGCGATCTCGAGACGTTCTGCCGGAAGGCGCAGGCCATGAACTACGAGTCCGCCCGGGGCATGTTCGAGGCCTATGGCCGGAACAAGTACTCGGCCACGGGCATCACCACTTGGAAGTACAACGCGGCCTGGCCGGCGTTTATGACGTGGCAGTACGTGGACTGGTATCTCATCGCGAACGGCGCTTACTACGGCGCCAAGAAGGCCTGCCGGGCCGTCCACGTGCAGTATTCGTATGACGACGATTCGGTTTGGGTTGTGAACGGGCTGTACGAGCCGTTCGAGGGCGCGGTGACGGCGCGCGTTTTCAACCTGGACATGGCGGAGAAAGGCACCCGGACGGCCGCCGTTGCGGTAGAAGCCGACGGAAAGGCCGGTGTATTCACCATGGAATGGCCGCAGGGCCTCACGAAGTCGTATTTCCTTGTGCTCAGCCTCGATGACGCCGGCGGACACCGCGTGGACGACAGCTTCTACTGGCTCTCGACGGTGCCGGACACGCGGGGGACGGTGAAAGACAGTTGGCGGGATTTCGCTGTTCATCCCGAGTCCATCGCCGACCACACGGCCCTGAACGGGCTGCCGCCGGCGGCCGTGGACTCGGCGGCCGCGTTCGAGACACGCGGTGATGAGACCATCGCGCGCGTCACGCTCAGGAATCCGTCCAGCCACGTGGCGTTCTTCATCCGGCTGGCCGTGCACCAAGGGCCGGACGGGGATGAGGCCGCGCCGGCGTTCTGGGACGATAATTTCGTGAGCCTGTTGCCCGGGGAAGAGCGGACAGTGCGCGGCGTCGTGTACACGCGTGACTTGGGGGGCGCGGAGCCCGTCCTGCGGGTGTCCGGATGGAATCTGGCGGCGGGAGGCTGAGGGGGGCGCCGAAAGGGGGGGCGATGAAGTACAACCTGAGCGATTTCGTGGTGGGGTTGGTTCATGTGTTCGTGATCTTCATGCCCGGCGGCATCCTGTTGGCCGCGTTGGCCTACGCATTCGATATCGAGCCCATCCTCGGCCTGGCCGGCCAAGACGCCGGCCCCGCCGAGTGGTTTCTGGCGCTGGCCGCATGCTACGTGCTCGGCCACCTGGTTTCCCTCATGGCGTCTGGTATCGAGGACACGTTAGGGGTGCCGGAGGGGGAGGTGCGGGCCGTATTGCGCGTGCTGGCCGGGCAGTCGCTGCGTGCCCAACTACCGGACATCTTGATCGAAGAGAAGCGGGAACGGCGCTGGTGCTGCACCGTTCTGCGCAAGAACGAATCGACCGCGTGCCGCGGCGTCGAACAGCACGACGCCGACCGCCGCTTCTTCCGCAACGTGCGCGTCGTGTTCGGGCTGTCGGCCGTTGTCTTTGGGGCCCGCGCCTTGATGAGCCTGCTCAACGGCCCGGGCGATCCCGCCGCGCTTGCATGTGCCATGGCGGGCGTCGCGCTGATGTGCCTGGCCCACTGGCGCTACCGATACCAGGACAGGAAGTTCACCCAACTGGCTTTCGAGTCCATGGTGGCCGAGTTTCCCCCGGCCGAGTCTGCGCCCTTCGCAAGCACGGAACTGCGTTGGTTCGGGCGCGGGAGCCCGCCCGAGGGGCTCGACAAGCTGTTCCGCGATGTGCCGGCGCCTGCCGAGTGGCGTTGCGACTACTACGTCGCCGGCACCGGCGAAGAAGTCGGTATCAAGTGGCGCGAGGGAACGCTCGAGATCAAGCGCCGCATGGGGATAGTCCGGACGGACGACGCCTCACTCGAAGGCTTGGGCACGGCGGAACGGTGGGAGAAACGCTCCTACGGCCCGCGAGAGGAACCCGATCCTGACGGGCCGCCCGGCGGGCTGACGTGGATTCCCGTGTGCAAGAGCCGCCGGCAACTCAAGTTTCGCTGCGGCGCGGGCGGCGCAGTCGAGAGATTGGCCGATCCCGACGAGCGCGTGCCGGGGGCCGGGTGCTGTGTCGAGTTGACGCGGCTTCGGGCCGGGCTTGGGCAGGACGTGGAATTCTGGACGTTCGCCTTCGAGGCCTTCGGGGACGGGAGTGAGCAGCTCGCAGCGCTGAAGCGTGCCGCCTACGCGGTGCGAGAAGACATAGGCGACGAGGCCCTTGCCGCGCTCAAGGCCTGCGACGCCTGCGGTTACGCCGCACGGCTCAAGAAGGGCCTCAAGGGGGCTGGAC
>JAFGTL010000221.1 GCA_016934125.1 Candidatus Hydrogenedentota bacterium | reverse complement strand
GGTGCTCGTGGCGCATCCGCACCCCGAAGGTCGTCGAGCCCTTGAATAGCAGCGTCGCCACGTCCGGCACGCGTTCATCGTCGCACAACACCGTGATCAGGTGCCCGGGCCGCCCTTTCTTGCACACAATGGGCGTCACAAACGCGTCCCGCGCGCCCGCCGCGATGAGATCGGCGGCCAGCGCCGCCACGAGTTCCGGCGTCATGTCGTCCAGGTTCGACTCGATCACGGTAATGGGTTCCGTGGCGGGCGTGTCGTGGGTGTCGCCGAGAAACGCGCGCAACACGTTTGCCCGATCCGGGAGGTCGCGTGTCCCGCTGCCGAGGCCGATGGCGTCGATCTCCATGAGGGGCATGGGCCCATACGCCTCGGCCAGTTGGGTGACGAGAGCCGCGCCGGTGGGCGTGACGAGTTCGGCCTCGACGTCCGTCCCGTAGGCGGGGACGCCCTTCACGAGCAGCGCTGTGGCCGGGGCCGGGACGGGCATGATGCCGTGGGCGCACTCGATGGTGCCCGAGCCGAGGGGCAGCGGGGAGGCCAGGACGCGTTCGACGCCGAGCAATTCGAGGGCGATGTGCGCGCCGACGACATCGATGATGGAGTCGACGGCGCCGACTTCGTGGAAGTGGACTTTCTCGACGGTGCTGCCGTGAACGGCCGCCTCGGCCTCGGCGATCCGGCGGAAGGTGGCCGCGGCGGCCTCCTTCACCGGCGCAGACAGGCTGCCGGCCTCGATGATCTCGAGCACGTGGCGCAGATGCCGGTGCGGCTGCGGCGCGTCCGGATCCACCGCCACCTTGAATTGCGTCGCCTCGAGGCCCTTCTTGTTCACCTTATCGGCGCTGAGCGTGTAACCCGTCACGCCGAGGGAGGCGAGGCCCTCCCGCAACGCATCGAAGCTCGCGCCCAAGTCGAGGAGCGCGCCGACCATCATGTCGCCGCTCGCCCCGCAGAAACAGTCCAGATAGAGTGTCTTCATTCGCTTCTGTCCATTCTCGCGATCACGTCCCGTTCGCGACGCGGTTGATCATGCCTGCCAGCACACCCGCGCCGAACCCGTTATCGATGTTCACCACGGCCACGCCCGACGCGCACGAGTTGAGCATGGCGAGAAGCGGCGCGATCCCGCCGAAACTCGCGCCGTATCCGATGCTCGTCGGCACGGCGATGACGGGCTTGTCCACGAGGCCGGCCACGACGCTCGGCAGGGCGCCCTCCATGCCCGCACACACCACGAGGGCGTTGGCGCCCTCGAGCTTCTCGCGCTGGCCCAGGAGCCGGTGAAGCCCGGCCACGCCCACGTCGTAGATCCGCTCGACGGCGTTCCCCAGCGACTCGGCCGTGACCACCGCCTCCTCGGCCACCGGGATGTCCGAGGTGCCCGCGCACACCACCGCCACGTAGCCGGACAGCGCCGGCGGCGGCGTCACCGTGATCGTGACGGCCCGCGCCGCCTCGTGATGCACCGCGTCCGGGTGCGCCGCGAGCACGGCCGCGGCCGTGTCGGCGCTGCACCGCGTGAGCAACACGTTGCTGCCGTGTTCGCGCATGCGGCTGGCGATTTCGACCACCTGCTCCGGCGCCTTGCCGGCACAGAACACGGTCTCGGGATAGCCCTTCCGCAACGGCCGGTGGTGGTCGAGTTTCGCAAAACCGAGATCCTCGAACGGCAGCGCCCGGAGCCGCTTCACTGCATCGTCGGGACTGAGCGAACCGGCCGCCACCGCGTCGAGCAAGTCCTTCAGCTTCGCTTTGTCCATCGGCCTCATGTCCCTGCATGTAAAGGGGTTAGTTGGGATCAATCCCGCGATCCGCGGCCATCGCGCCTTATGGTACGCGAAATGCCCGGCAATTCAAAGGGAAAACCCGGGAAACACCCGCGGTGCGGTTCAGTTTCGCACGTAACAGGACGCCGGCCCGGCCAGGACGTAGGTGGCCGGCGCCGATGCGTTGGCCTGGAAGTCGCGCCGCTCTGCGTTGATCTGCTGATCGGGCAGTTCAACCCACCCCCGCCCCGGTTCGTAGGCGTAGACGGCCAGCTTGTCGAGATCACCGTCGGCGCACACCCCGGCCGCCGCGCGGATGTGCACTTCGAGTTGCTCGAACTCGATCGAGCCGGCGCTTTCCAGTGTCAAGTACTGCGAAAACGCGGCCAACGCGGCCGGCAACTCCGCCGGGGCCGATGCCGAGGCCACCAGGCGCACGCCCACCGGGGCGGGCGCGCGGACGCGAATCAGGCCGGCCCCACCCGGCGCCGGCAGTTGCAGGTTCGTGCCCCACGTCATCGGGGCCGGGCCGTCGCCCGCGCCAGGCCCGGGAACAGCAGGCACTCCGGCCGGTGCAAGGGGCGGGCTCGGCGGCGCGGCCCTGGGCGGCATCTCCTCGGGCGCCGGCACCGGAGGCGGCACCGCGGCAGTGGCCGCCCCCCGCATGAAGGCCTGGGCATCGCGCAGGTCGCCGGCCCGCAGGATCCGGCGCTCGGCGCGCGGCCGCCCGGCCGGCACGACGGGGCCCGCCGGTTCCGCGGTGGCGAGGAGGTCGGGCGGGCCGGGCGAGAGGAGGCGATCCGCCGGGCCGAGCACGGCATACGCCCGGCACACGCGATCCTCGGCGAAGAAGGTGCGCGTCTCGGGATCGGCGAATTGCTCGGACAAGGGCGCCCAGCCGAGCTCGGGATCGCAGGCGAACACGGCCAGTTGGCCGAAGGCATCGGGCGCGCACAGGGCCTCGGGCACCTGAAACGTGAGTTCCACGGCGACGGGGGCCGGGCGCGGGCGCGGGCCCGGATCGAGAACCGCGAACAGCGTGAACGCCGCCGCGTCCGCCGGCAGCGGGGCGGGCGGTGTTGTCGACGTGGCCACGCGCACCTCGACGGGAATCGGTGCGCGCACAGCGATGGCGCCCTCGATGCCCACGGGCCGGAAGCGGATCACCCGGCCGAACGCCGTGTCTGCGTGGCGTTCCACCTCTTCGCGCAGGAAGAGGGCGCGCTTGAACCGGCCGTTGGCGAACAAGTCGAGTTGATCGGCGTAGTGGGCCGAGTCGGGGCGCTCGGAGGCGCCGAAGGGCACCACACTCACCGCTTCGGGCGCCGCGCCGAACCGCACCACCATGGCGAAGGCATATCCGTAGTCCACCCGCCACACCCCGTCTTCGAAGCGGGAACCGGACGCCACGAACACGCTTTCTCCGGGGCCCGCGCCGGGCAAGGGGGCCTCGCGCCCGCCCTGTCCCACCCGGTGCACGTCGCCCCAGGGCACACTCAGCGAGCCAAACTCGTTCCGCATCAGCTGGGCCGCCCGCTCGAGGGCGCGCAACGACGCCTCCTGCAGCCCCGGCGGATTCAGCCGGAACGCCTCGGATGCGCCGGCCGCGGAAACGCCCCCGTTCAGCGCCTGGAAGGCCGCCCACCACACGTGAAACACCGTCATGCCCGTGCTGTCGGCCTCGGCCAGGTAGTTCCAGGTGCGCAACGCATCGAGGGCGGCCGGCACGTCGGGATGGGCCCGCGCCACCCAGTCGGGGTTCCCGTCGGCCGCGTCGAGGATCGCGGGAACCGCAACCAGGGCGAGCGGCACGAGGAGATCGTGGAGCATGGCCTGCACGTCGTCGAAGGAGCGTTCTCCCAGTTCGAGCAGCCGGCCCACCCGGGCGGCGCTCAGCGTGTCAGCGTCCCCCACCAGCCACTCGGGCCACTGCCCGGGGGCCAGTCCGGAGCCGGCGGTCGCGGCCCAGGGCGGATTGCCGCAGGCCTGAAGGTAGCCCGACTCGGGATCGGCCAGACTGGGGAGCGCGGCCACGGGCACAATACCGCGCCAGGCAAACCGGACGTCGTCTCCCGGGACGGGCCGCGTCCAGTCGATGCGCGTCGGGCCGCGCCTGAGGGCCTCGCCGAGCACCTCGGCCGGCGTCGCGTCGGCATCGCCGCTGGGCTGGGGGGGCTCGGGTTTGTCGCCCACCTTGACGTTGTACAGATAGAACAGGGAGCCGGTGCAATCGGCGTAGATCACGTGGAAGCAGGGCAGTTGGTGTATCGAGAGCGCCCGCTGGAAGTGGCTGAGCGTGCGCGCCCGGCCCATCTCGATGAGTTGATCGAATCCGCCGAATTCGCCGTATCCGCCGATGTGGTAGATGCAGTACCGGCCCTCGGCGTCGCCCATGACGGGGCCCATGGGCGTGATCAGCGCGGGCACGCGCCGCTCCTCCAGGCCGGCCATGCCGCGGACGTAGTACGGCACCGTGTTGCCCGCCAGCCGGAACTCCATGCTCTGGGCCTGCTGAATCCGCCGGGCCAGCCGGCGCTTGCGCCAGGGCAGATCGCCGGCCTCGGGTTCGAGGTACATCTCGGCGAAATCGGGCCGGTTCGGCGTCAGCGCCCATCCGGCCATCCCGTTGTGGCCCATCAACAGCACCGGCAAGCCGAACAGCGTCGCCCCGCTCACGTCGAGATCGGCCGTGGACAAGTGCGCCTCATACCACTGAAACGGCCCGTCGTAGCGCGTGTGCGGGTTGATGGCCAGGATCGGCTCGCCATCGGCCGAACGCGACGGGCCCACGGCCCACGCGTTCCCGGACACCGCCCCCGCCGGCTGGACGTAGACGGCCGGCAGATCGAAGGGCGCGAAGCTCATCAGGTAGCAGTGCCACAGGGCGAGGATATCGGCCGGCCGGATCGGCTCCACCCAGTCCGGCTCCTCCTCGCCGTGTTCGAGGAGCCACGCGTTCACGCCGAGGGCGAACCCATCGCACAGGGCCTGGGTGAGCGGGCTCGCCTCGGGGAGCGCGGCCTCGGCGAGGGCGGCGTGCCCCATCTTGATGGAGAACTCGTCAGATTCGGCATAGGCCTCGCCAAGCACCTCCGCGGCGCGCCCCACGGCGATGCGGTATGCCATGAGCATGCCCAGGAGGTGATCCTCAGCCTGGGCGTAACCGAAGGCGAAGGCGAGGGCATGGGGATCGTCCGCGTAGATGTGGGGAACGCCCCATCCGTCGCGGTAGACGGTGGCCCCCTCCCAGGCTGGCCCGGGCTGGGCGGCATCCTGCGCGCCGGCCGTCCATGCGCACAGGGCCAACCCCGCCGCCAGGATCCCCCGGCGGATCCGTCGCCCGCGCACTACGCCACCGGATTCAAGCCGCATCGTCATGTCCCGTTCATTCTCACACTGCGCCGAACGTTGCCATCGAAGTATAGCAAACCCCCGCCAGACGGCGCCGGGCCCGCCGGCGGGCAATCGCACATAATCCAGCCGCAAAAACGGAGCTCATGCGTCGGGCCCCGCCTCGAACGCGACCGAACACGGGCGAAACGCGCGCCCTTTGGGCGCGGCACCCTTCGGGCGCGTTGGAAGAACGCTGCGCGTTCTTCAGCGCTCGCTCCGTGCGCGCTCGCTCCCGGGGCAGGCTCGGGCCCGCGCCACAGGGCGTGGGTTCAGCCGTCCCGCCGGGACTGGCTGAAGGGGCCGGCTGGATTCCCACCG
>JAFGTL010000220.1 GCA_016934125.1 Candidatus Hydrogenedentota bacterium | reverse complement strand
GAAGTCCCTCGGCGATGAGGGGCACGGGGACGCCGAGGCCGCCGCACACTGCGATGGCGCACAGGGCGTTCGACACGTTGTGGAGCCCCACCAGGTGCAACTCGATATCCGCACTGCCCCACGGCGTTTCGGCCCGGAACCGGGTGTGTGACGCGTCCATTCGGACATCCTGCGCACGGCATGCGCCGTCCGCGCCGTAGGTATGGCAAGGCACGCGCGACGCTGCGATGAAAGCCGGCCCGCTCGGATCGTCGGCGTTCACGACGGTGAACCGGCCGGGGCCGCCGATCCCCTCGAACAGGATCAGCTTGGCGCGCAGGTAGTCGTCCATGTCGCGGTGGTAGTCGAGGTGATCCTGCGTCAGGTTGGTGAAGGCGCCCACGTCGAAATCGATGCCGGCTACGCGATCCTGCTCGAGCGCGTGGGAACTCACTTCCATCACGACATGGGTGCGGCCCGCGTCCCGGGCACGGCGGAAGATATCGGCAAGATCCTCCCCGAAGGGCGTCGTGTGCCGGGCGGGGATCGTCTCGTCCCCGATAAGGTATCCCAATGTGCCGAACGATGCGGACGCGACGGGCGCGCCGGTGCGGGCCCAGGTATCGAGCACCTTCTGGATGAGGGCGACGGAACTCGATTTGCCGTTCGTGCCCGTGATGCCGACGACGAACATCTCGCGAGAGGGGTTGCCGGCGAGTGCATGCGCCAGGTTGCCCAGGGCCTTGCGGGGGCGGGGCACGGAGAGGTAGGGTGCCCCGTGCAGGGCGTCGCAGTCGGTGCGATCGCCGAGAATGGCGACTGCGCCGGCCTCGACGGCCTGCTGGGCGTAGACATGGCCGTCGGCGTGCTCGCCGCGGATCGCAACGAACACGGCCCCGGGCTTGACGCGGCGCGAGTCTTCCGTGATCGAAGCGACGGCGACGTCGCCCTGTCCCGGAAGGCTACAGCCGAGAAGCTGTGCCACGTCCTGCAGCGTCATGGCTTTCTCCAATACGTTCGGACTGGGGAGCGGGCGGGATCGAGGCATCCCCCTTGTTCGAGAACACCAGCCGGCACAGGCCGACCTCGTGGATCGGCGTGCCGGGGGCGGGCACCTGGCTGACCACCCAGCCGCTGCCGCGGGCGTCCCACTGGAGTCCGAGCAGAACGAGTTCCTCCCTCGCCTGCCGCTTGGTCATCCCGCGGAGGTCGGGCAGGCGGGGGCCGCTGTCTGTGGGATCCTCGCGAGCCGCGGCAAGTTCCAATCCGGAGAGATCGGCCAGCACGGCCTCATCGGGCGGCTCGTGGATCGTCTCGGCCGCGTAGTGGACTGCCGCGGTATCCGCGTCCTGCACCTCATCGCCCGCAGACGGCGCGCCGATCAAGGGCGTCTCGGCGACGGCCAAGGGCCGTGCGCCGGGCCGCGCCCGGGGTTCATCAGGCGGCGTTGAGCTCATGGCGTGTTCGGGTTCGGGCTCGAGATCGGCCCCCTCCCCCGGTGCGGCTTCGGCCAGCCGGAAGGGCTGGGCGGTTCCGGCGTCTTCGACGTGGCCGCCGTCGTCCTGAACGGGATCCTCCGGGCACCCCAGGAGAATCAGCGCCTCGCGCACCACGTTCTTGAACACAGGGCCGCATACGTACCCGCCGTAATGCAGCCGGATGCCGGGTTCCTGGACGACGATGACCGCGCAGATGCGGGGATCGGCAATCGGGGCAAACCCGGCGAAGATGGCCGTGTACTTGTCGGCGTAGTAGCCGCGTCCATCGGGCCGGGCGATCTGAGCGGTGCCCGTCTTGCCGCCGACGCGGAACTCTTCGATGTTGGCGCGGACGCCGGTTCCGTGTTCATGGGCGACCACGAGGTGGCAGAGATCGCGCATGGTTTGGGCCGTCGAGGCGGACAGGACGCGCTTCGGGGCCGCGGGGGCGTGGCGATAGGTAATCTCGCCCTCGCGGCCGACGGCCCGTTCCACGAGATAGGGTTCGACGAGGTAGCCGCCATTGGCAATCACCGAGAAGGCCCGGGCCAGTTGGGGCATCGTGACGGCGATCTCCTGCCCAATGGGAAGGGCGCCCATCGAGTAGCGCGTCCATTCGGAGCCGGGCCGGAAGATACCCACGCTCTCGAGGGTGAAGTCCCGGCTCGTGGGCTGGCCGAAGCCGAATGAGGCGATCCAGTCCTCAAGGCGCGCCGGCCCGAGGTTGTGGGCCACCTTCACCATGGCGATATTGCTCGATTCGAGAAAGGCGCGCTGGAAGGAGACCGTATCCAGTTTGTGGAAATCGCTGATTCGATGGCCGTAAGGGTTGAACGAGCCATTGTGGCAGAAGATGGGGGTGCCCGGCGTGATGAGATGCTCTTCGATGGCCGCCGAGGCGGTGACGATCTTGAAGGAGGATCCGGGCTCGAACACGTCGAGAAGGGCGCGGTTCTTGCGGATTTCAGCCGAATAGTCGCCGTAATCGTTGGGGTCGAACGACGGAAGGCACGCCAGCGCGAGGACGGCGCCCGTCTTCGGATCCATGAGCAGGCCCATGGCGCGCGGGGCGTTGCAGCGTTCCATGGCGGCCGCCAGTTCGCGCTCGAGGACGTGTTGGATCGGTTTGCTGATGGTGAGGTACACGTCCTCGCCGCCCCGAGGGGGCACGTATTCGAGCGTGAGCGAGTCGAGGAACCGGCGGCGGGCGTCGACGCGGGTCTTGTGCCGGCCGGGGATGCTGAAGAGGTGCTGGTTGAAGGACGCCTCGATGCCCTCGCAGCCCACGCGCTCGCGGTTCACGAAGCCAATGACGTGGGCGGCCAACCTGTTCTCGGGATAACAGCGGAGATACTCGCGCCGGATCGCCAGCCCCGGCCCGGCGAGCGTTTCGAGGTCGCCGAGCGCCTCGAACTCTTCGTCCGAAAGCCACCGCTTGATCCAGACGAATCGCATCTTAACGCCCGCGGCGTTGCACCGGGTGAGCTTGTCGAGGACGTCCGCTTCATCGAGGTCGAGCAGGGCACTCAACCGTTTCGCGGCCTTCTCGGGCTCGCGAACCTTGCTCGGATCGACCCACAACGACGGGGCCAGCCGATCACGGGCCAGGATACCGCCGTCGGCATCGAAGATCCGGCCGCGCTCGATCTCGAGGGCGCGCTGGCCGGTGTTGTCGCCCAAATCGAAGTTGGGGCTCACCTGCACGTCCATGAGGCGCAGCGCGATGGCGCCGAATCCGAGCAGAACAGTCCACAGCACAGCGCGCATGCGCAACTGGTGCGCCCGGGTGGGAGGATAGACAACGGGGCCGCCGTCTCCTCCCTCCCCGAATGCGTCTTTCCGCGCCATGGTGCGACTCCCCTTCGCGTTCCCTACTCGGACGGGGCCAACCGGGCCAACTCGTTTGGCGAGGCGTGCCGCCGGAGGCTCGAATCGAACCCGGTGGTAACGTATTCAATCTGGTTGGGTTCGGGCTGCACGAGGCCGAGATCGGAGGCCTTGATGTCGATGCGTTCCATCCGCGCCAGTCTGTCCTCCTGCTGTTCGAGGAGGTTGATGCGAACCTTGATCTCTTGCACGCGGCCGTTCAACTCGACTTGGGCGTAGTCGGCCTCGAAGATCCGAAGCTGAAGCGATGTTTCGAAGAGAAACACGGAGAAAATCACGAGCAGCAGCGGCAGCCACTTGGCGGTGCCCAGCAACACGCCGTGCGGGACGCGCCGCATTTCCTTACCTGTCATGCCGATCCCTCCTCTCTTCGTCGCTCCGCGGCCCGTAGGCATGCGCTCTTCGAGCGCGGGTTCGCCCGAACCTCCTCGTCGCCCGGCCGGACGGGTTTCGGAGTCAGCACCGTCAGCCGGGGCGCGATCACCTGCTTGACACGGCCGTCCGGCAGCAGCTCTCTGCTTGGCCGGGCGGCGTCGCGAAACACGTTCTTGACTACGCGGTCTTCGCCGCTGTGAAATGCGATCACTACCAGTCTGCCTTGGTGCGCCAATGCGTCAATGGCCTGTTCCAGCCCGGAGCGGAGCCACCGCAATTCCTCGTTGACGGCCATGCGGATGGCTTGAAACACCGTCCGGACCTCGTCGGGCGTGCCGCGGACAAAGGCGAGGGCGTCTGAGACGGCCTCGGCGAGGTCGCAGGTGGACGCGAGGCGGCCGGCGTCGCGGCGGTCGATGATGCGGGCGGCGATGCGGCGGGCCGGGCCGACGTCGCCGTAGTCCTTGAGGATCTGCGCAAGGGAACGGACATCGGCCGCGGCGAGGAGATCGGCCGCGCTCGGGCCGTGCGAAGTGTCCATGCGCATGTCGAGAGGCCCTTCCTGCTGGAAGGAGAACCCGCGGAGCGGGTCGTCCAGTTGAACGCTCGATAGGCCGGCGTCGAGCAAAATGCCATCCACCTTGTCGATGCCGGCGCTGGCGAGCGCCTCAGCCAATTCGGCGTAATTCCGGTGGAGCACGGTGACGTTCGTGAATCGGGCGAGCCGGGCTCGGGCCGCGTCGACGGCGGCCGAATCGCGGTCGAGCGCGATAAGGCGTCCGCCGGAAAGGCGTTGTGCGATGAGTTCGGCATGGCCGCCCGCACCGGCCGTGCAGTCCACGTACGTGCCATCTTCGCGGATGCCGAGCCATTCCAGGGCCGGGCCCGCGAGAACCGGGGTGTGCATCGGTTCAGGCCGTTCGGCCCCGGGGCCGGGTCAGGCCGCTTCCTGGAATGTGCCCGCGGCCTGCGCCTCGTTGTCGAACCGCTCGAACAACCCCGTGATGCCCACCATCCGGAACAGGCGTTCCGTATACAGGTTGAGCCCCACGAGCTTGATGTCGCCGCCGAAGCCGCGGAACTTCCGGAGCCGCTCGACGAGCACGCCTACGGACATGTAGCTCATGAATCCGACGTCTCTGAGGTTGAGGACCACCCGGAACCGGCCCTGGGTCGCGCACTCGTACAACGCCGTGCGCAATGACTCGACCCCGGCCTCATCCATGTCGCCATCCAGACGCAGTACGGTCACCGGCCCTGTCTCAT
>JAFGTL010000219.1 GCA_016934125.1 Candidatus Hydrogenedentota bacterium | reverse complement strand
GCCGTTCTGATCGGCATCGGCCTTCTTGAGCAGGGCCATCTTGTCAGTCATGCCGCCGGGGCCCTGGCCGGGCTCACCGGCCGGGCGGTCCTCCTTCGTCAGCACGCCGTCGCCGTTGCGATCGATGCGCGCGAAGCGTTCCCGCGTCATCTGAGGCATCACCGCGGACAGTTCCTCGAAGGTGACGGTGCCGTTCTGATCGGCATCGGCCTTCTTGAGCAGGGCCATCTTGTCAGTCATGCTGCCGGGGCCCTGGCCGGGCGTGCCGTCCGGGCGATCCGCCTTAGACAACACGCCATCGCCGTTGCGATCCATACGATCGAACCGATCGCGGGTTGCCCCGGGATGCACAGCCAGAACCTCCTCGAAGGTCACTTGGCCGTCGCCGTTATTGTCCATCTGCCTGAGCCGGCCTGCGGGCTCCTGAGGCGCCGCGGGCACGGGGGCCGCATCGGCGGGCCGCGCGGCCCAGGCCACGAGCGCGACTGCAATCGCGAGAGCAAGTAGCAAGCGTGCGTAGATTCTCATGGTGCCATCTCCACCGGTTGTTTCGTCGTTCTCGCCTCCTGAAACACCGTTTCGACGGATTGGTTCCCTTCCAGGGCAGGCGGATGCAGCGCTCTGCCGGGCATGCAGCGGCGGCTACGCGAGCTCCCGCGCCACTTCGAGCAAAGCGGCGATCTTCTCCTCCTGGCTCAGGAAGGTCATGCCGAACCGGATGTGAACCGGCTCGCACGCGGCGTAGCGCCGATACATGGCCTGCAATTCGGCCGGCGGATTGTCCTGAATCTCCCACGACAGAATCCGCGATGTGAACGGGACGGGGCACTGCTCCCGAAGGATCTCCGGCGTAACATACTGATCCGCCGAGGGATCGAACACGGCGATCCCGAGTTCGGCGAGGAAGGGAAGGTGCTCCGGCCTGAGCAACTCGCTGTGGAGATGGCGTCTGGTGGCCTGCCGGCCCGTGTAGACGCGCTCCCAGGCCGGCATGACGTATTCCGCGAACAGCGCCGGGGCAAACATGCCCGCGAAGTCGTCGCAGATGCCCGCCGGCCCGGGGGCTTCGGCGATGCCGGCATGGGCATCCATGGCGCGCTGGTAATTCAATCCGCTCTCGACACAGAACGACAGCAACCGGTGGGCGCGTTCGGGATCCTCGTACGGCAACAGGAGGAAACTCTGTCCCATGAGCAGCACGGCGGTCGTGATCGGGCCCTCGGGATGCGCGCCGATGCCCGTCGCGGCATCCGGGCGCCGCGCCAGGAGTTCCTCGAGCACGGCCATCCGTTCGACAGCCACACCGCGCGATGGATAGTCGTCGGGCTCGCGGAGCGAATCGATGTCCTCGGGCGCGTGGATGACGGGGAGTACGTTCGGCTCCGAACCTTCTGCGAACACCACCTCAGCGCCCAGCGCAGATACATGGCAATACGAGAATCCCCCGAGCCGCGGAACCGGCGGCTCCACGCCCAGCCGTTCCGCCACCGGCCGGATCGCTTCGTAACACCGGCAGATAGCATCCGCGTCGCGGTGCAACGCCGTCAACGGCACCCCGCCTGCTTCCGCCAGCGCCGTATCGGCGAAACTGAACACGTACGGTTGCGGACGAGTCATATGGCCATTCCTCCGCCGGGTTGCCCTTTCTGCCGCGCCGGGATTGTAGCAGACGCTCCCGGATTCCCCAATCCGGGCAGATCCCCGAGTGGATTGGGCGCGGACCGTTTGGATAGAGTACCCGCCAGCACAGTGTAACCGGGCGGAGGAGGTGCCATGGCGTTCTTCGATTTCAATGCGGCGGTCGGACGCGGCGCGCATCCGGCGGGTGGGGCCTTCGAAACCGGCGAGGCCCTGCGCGCGGAGTTGAGCCGCCTCGGGATATCCGAGGCCCTCGTATGCCACCGGCTGGCGGCCGAGGCCGACGTGGTAAAGGGCAATCAGCTTCTTCTCGAGTGCATCGACGGCTGTCCGGGCCTGTATCCGTGTTGGGTGATGGCGCCGCCGGCCCTCGGCGATTTGCCGGATCCGAACGCGTGGGTGGGCGAGGCCGTTGCGTGCGGCGTGCGCGCCGTTCGGATGATGCCGGCCCACAGCCTCTACACGCTCGCCGACTGGTGCGTCGGGCCGGTTGTAGACGCATTGCACGAGGCGGGGTTGCCCCTCCTGCTCGATTTCGGCACGCACCACTGGAGCCAGCGGGTGATTCCCTGGCCCGATATCAAGCGCCTCTGCGAGCGCCGCCCGGAACTCGCCGTGGTTATCGTAGGCCCCACCGTGGGCGCCACGCGGGACGCGGTGGCCCTGTTGCGCCGGTTCCCCAACCTCCATATCGAGATGCACCGGTTCGCCGTGCCGGACGGATACCAACTTCTCGCCCGGGAAGGCCTGGGCGGGCAACTCGTCTTCGGCACCGGCCTGCCCACGGCCGCGGGGGAGTGCGCCACCTATCAGTGCCGGTGCAGCGGACTCGAGCCCGCGGAGCAGGAGGCCGTCGCGTCGGGCAACGCCCGGCGCCTCCTCGGCCTCGAACGCCCGCAGGCCGCAATCGGCTCCGCCGCCAGCGGGGACGGCGCGCCAGCGCTCCCCGGAGTCGTTATCGATGCCCATGCCCACTTCGGTTCCTGGGAGCGCACCATCTCTACCGTGAAAGAGCCGGAGGACATCATCGCGTCGATGGATCGCTGCGGGGTGGACGTGCTCATCGGCAGCAGTTTCTCGTCCATCCACGGCGAGATGGAGGCGGGCAACCGCGAGACGGCCGACATCATCCGCGGCCACCCCGGCAGGCTCTACGGTTTCTGCGGCGTCAATCCCCATTTGACGGATCGCATCCAGGACGAACTGGCCCGCTGCTTCGAGGGCGACGCGGCCTTCGTGGGCCTCAAGTTTCATTGCGGACTGCACGCGGCCGACCTCGATCATCCCGGATACGTGCCCGCGCTCACCTACGCGAACGAGCACGCGTTGCCGGTGCTCGTCCACGGCGGCGGTGCGGGCTGGAAATCCGTGGCCGCGGGGTTTCCGCGCGCGCCCATGATCATGGCCCATGCCTGCGGATGGGACGGCGTCAGTACGGCCGGGCGCGAGACGCACGCCATCGCGCGCGACTCGGACAACGTCTACGTGGATGTGGCCGGCTCGGCCGCGCACCGCGGGGCATTGCGCGCGCTGGTGGATCTGGTGGGGGCCGGCAAGGTGTTGTTCGGATCCGATTTCCCCATGTTCGATCTCGGCTATGAACTGGGCCGCGTGGCGTCGAGCGAACTGGACGAGGCGGAGAGGGCTGCCGTCTGTGGCGGCAACGCGTTGCGCGTGTTCGGCCGGCTTCCCCGCGATGCCGCGCATCTGAACGGGCGTGCCGGCGGTTGATCTCTTCCGGAGACGTGTGAATAATGGTTCTCCGCAAGCCATGAGGGGCTCAGGTGCATCGATGAAGGGGAGAACATCATGAGGAATGCCTTTGTGCTGACAGTAGCGCTCTGTCTCGTGGGGATGGCCGCCGCCGCGGCAGACGCGAATGACGGCTGTATCCTATTCGACGCGTCCTACGGCGAGCGCCTGCCCGGCTCGACGGACGAGGTTGGACTGTGGTGGGCGTCGTCTGGATGGAAGGTCAGCAAGACGCGCCCCATACCCAAGCAGTCGGGCCGTGCCATCGAGATATCCGCCGCCCGAAACGAAGCCGAAGCGGCGCAACTCATCGTTCGGCCGGCAAAAGGGCTGACGGGGTTCCTGGCCACGTCCGGCGCGTTGGCCGGCCCTGCCGGCGCCACGATCTCCGCCGAAAACGTGGAGGTGCTGCGCGTCCGCTACGTCAACGTGCAACGGCCAAGCGATATTACCGGCGCGAAGGCGCCGTGGCCGGATCCGCTCCCGCCATTCAAGGGCCCCATCGGCATCGCGGCCGGCGAGAACCAGCCGCTATGGGTGCGGGTTCACGTTCCGCGCGAAGCCGCCGCGGGCCGTTATGAAGGGCTCATTCACTTGGCCGCGGACGGCTGGCAGGCCGATGTGCCGCTCTGCGTCCGCGTCTACGGCTTCGAACTGCCCGATCGCATGACGCTCACGACGGCCTTTGGCTTCAATCCAGGCACGGTATTCGGCTATCAGAAGATCTCCGACCCCCAACAGCGGCATGAAGTCCTCGAGAAGTACTGGGCCGCCCTCAGCGCCCACCACATCTCTCCATACAGCCCCACCCCGTATCATTCCGCCCAAGTGGAATGGGTGAAGCGCAGTGCGGATGAGGTGAAAGGGCTGCCCGAGGAAGACGCCAAGCTCCTCCAGGAACACGCCCTGACCCCGAAGTTCGATTGGGCTGCCTGGGACGCCGAAATGGAGCGCATGTTCTCGACGTATCACTTCAACTCGTTCCGGCTCGGCATTCCGGGGATCGCATCCGATTTGCAGGGCTTTCAGCACGGTACGCGCGGCCATACCCTCGCGTTCACGGCCTATTGCCAGGCGGTTCAGGAGCATCTGCGGGAGAAGGGATGGCTCGACGAGGCGTATGTGTACTGGTTCGATGAGCCCAACAAGAATCAGTACGATCACGTCATGGCGGGATTCCGCAGCCTGAAGGAGGCCGCGCCCGACATCAACCGGATGCTCACCGAGCAAGTCGAGCCCGCGCTGGTTGGAGGGCCGAACCTGTGGTGCCCCCTCTCGATGTGGTACGGCCACGCCGCCGCCGAGGAGCGCCGCGCGGCGGGCGACATCTTCTGGTGGTACGTGTGCACCCTTCCCAAGAAGCCGTACTGCGGCCTGTTCACCGATCATCCCGGCACCGACTTGCGCGTCTGGCTCTGGCAAACCTGGCAGTACAAGATGATCGGCGTGCTCGTCTGGCACACCAACCTGTGGACGACGGGCGAGGCCTATCCGGACACGCCGCAGAATCCCTACGAGGACGCCATGTCGTGGATGACGGGCTACGGCACGAAGCGGGGCGAGAAGAAGCCTTGGGGTAACGGCGACGGCCGGTTCATGTATCCGCCTGAGGCCGCCGCATCGGGCCAACAGGCCGAAACCGTCCTGGATGGGCCGGTAGACTCGATCCGGTTCGAGATGCTCCGCGACGGCATCGAGGACTACGAGTATCTGGCGATACTCCAACGCGCCTTAGAGGCGCGCAAGGGCACGATGTCGGCGCGCAAGTACCGGCGCTACTCGAAGCTGCTCGAGGTGCCCGAGTCCATTACGTCGGACTTGACGACGTACACGAAGGATCCCGCGCCCATCGAGAAGCAGCGCGACCGCATTGCGCGCGCCATCGAGCGGCTGAGCCGGCAGTAGCGCATCGGAACCGGCGCCGCCTTCTACGGAAGGGCCACCACGGCGGCCCGCTCCGTGCCGGACGCGACATCCGTGGCGGTAACCGTCCACGCGCCCGGCTCGGCGTTGTAGCCGACGAAGATGCGCTCTTCGAACCGGCCTTGGGCCGCGATCCCGTTTCGCGCCAACTCGCGATGAACGCGTCCTGACGGGGCCGTCACTGCGACGTGTACGACGTGCGTCACGGGCGCAGCCTCCGGATCGCCGGGCAGAATCGCGCCGGCCAGACGGATGGCGCCGTCGGCCGCGGACACGGTGAGCTGAATATCGCGCACCTCATACGGTAGCAGGGCGTAGAACTCCGCCCGGCCCGGGTAGATCACGTCCTCGAGCCTGTCCGTGCAGCCGCGATACATGCGGCGCCGCACATCGTACACGTGCGCCTTCTCCGGCAGCGTCATCCAGACGGGCTTGGGCCGCGCGTCCGCGGAGTAGATCAAGTCATCGGGCCGGAGCTTGGGAACGCGAAGCACGCCCAGGTAGGACGCGCCCCCGAGCCGGTAGCGGTGGAACTCGCACGCCTGGATCCGATGGGGCTGCTTCACGCCGCGGCTCGTGATGTCGCAGGCCACGGCGGGCCGGATGCCGGGGCCTTCAGCGAGCATCCCCGCCACGGTGTCCCGGAAGGGCATTTCGTTCGCCAAGGTGCGCCAGATCTGGTAATCGCGGGCCAACAGGTTAAGCAGGATGGCGTGCCCCTTCCCGTACGAATGGCGGATCAGGATAGGCGTCCCGCCTTCGGTGCGGCCCAGCGCCTCCCCGCCGTCCAGCCGGATGGCCGAGTCCGCCGCTACAGTCCCAAGCACCGTTGATTCGGCCGTGGTGGCGGCCCCGAGTGCAACACCGGATCCGGGCGCGGCCCCGGTGTAGGCCACGCCGAACACGTCCGCCAGCATCCCGGGCCGGGCCGGCCGCGCGAGGCCGTCGAACCGGCCAGGGAGCGCGTCGGCCACGACGGTGCCGCCCGCATCGACGAATGCGCGGATCGTGGCCGCGGCCTGCTCGGTGAGTGTCAGGTTGAAGGGCAGGACGAGCACGCGGTACTGGCCCGTGTCCAGCGGCTGGGTATCGAGCCGCTGGCTGGGGATTACGTTGTAGGCCAAGCCGATGTCGCTGAACAGGCAGGCCAGGCCTTCCCAGTTCTGCATGTAGATATACATCGGCGAGCCCGTGGCCTGGCCTTCCCACTCCGGCGCCCAGGGCAGGTTCTCCTGCTCGTAGAGGGCGCACAGATGATTGCTCGGCCGCGAGTAGACAAAGGCAACGCCATCATGCACGCGCTCCGCGTTCAGCATGAGCTTGGCCGGGCCGGCGCGCAGTTCCTCAATGCCGTTCAGGAGCCTCTCGAACACCGGCATGGGCCCGAGGTCGGCGCCCAGGAGGCGTTCGTCATAGTACGACGGGCCGAAGCCGCCGTAGTAGAGCCCGTGCAGGTTGATGCCGTGAAACAGGCACCACCACGGCTGAAGATCGGCGTCGTAGTAGGGATAGATATTGTAGATGCCGTATCCGCCGTACCACGTGCCGTGGTAGCCGCCCGGGGGCGTGGCCGCGCGGAATACGTCATGCACCATCGGATTCGGATACTGCACGCAGAACCGCGTATTGGCGGCCAGTTGCCAGAAATCGAACGCACTGCCCGGGCGCATCCAGCCTTCGATAGTGCAGTCGTACCAGGCCACTGCGCCCGGATCGGCCGATTGGACGGCGTCGGAAAGCGTCCGGTGCCAGTCGACGATCAGGCCATCCAGGAAGATCTGGTGATCGATCCAGTGGCACAGGGGGCCGTACTCGGCCCCGGGTGCCTGCTGTGCCGCTGCGAGCGCGTCGGCCCGCTTGACGGGCTCGACGGCATCGAGCCCGGGATACGCCGTGCCCCAGGCGGCATTGATCGATTCGATGTCGCCGTACTTCTTCTCCGCCCAAGCGGCGAACGCCGCCCGGCACGTGGGCGACCAGCAGGCGTCCTGGCCGGCGCGGAGGTAGTGCTGATCGTCGCCAAGGGAATAGGACAACGGCGCAAAACGCTTGAACACGCCCGCCTGTTTCCGGAGTGCTTCCTTGAGCGGATTCATGTGGCGCGGATCGGTGATACACGGCCTCCGGACGCCCGCCTCGTCGACGCCCTCAGCGCGGAGCGCCGTCACGTACAGGACGGGGTGGATGTTCGACATTGCACAGGCCTCGACGGCCGTCGTGTCGGTGGAGCCGCGATAGGCGCCCTGCAGCGCACTTTCCACACCCAATTCCGCGAACCGCTTCAGCAACGGCCGCACTCTCGGGTTGAAACTCGCGCCCCCTTCCCACACCATGCACGACAAGTCGTCGGCCGGTGGCAAGGGCTGGGCGATGAGAAACGGCGCGCGGGACTCGTCGAGCAGAGAGCCGTCGCGCTCCAGCAGCCGCACGTTGGCGTAGTTGTACAGGTGTAGCGATTCGGCCGTATCGGCCTCGAAGGCCGCTTCCTGGGCGGCCTCCTTCTCCGTCTTCGATACGCACCGGCCGTAGTTGTCGATGATCTCGAAGATGAGCCTTGCGCCTTTCGGCGGCGGGGCCGACAGACGCACCTGTGCACGCACCGAGTCGCCGGGCTCCTTGTCCACGCTGTCGAGATCGATGGCCGCGATCCGGACGGGGCTCTCTACTTCGAAGGTGGTGAGACTCCAGTCGGCCACCCCGTCGCCCTCGATCCGTTGAATGCCCAGGAAGTAGCGGCCGCACGCCAGCCTCGGCAATCCGGGGTTCCGCCCCTCATGCACGAGCCGGCCGTCGGCGTCCCAGATCCGGATCGCGTAGGCCGAACCGCGGCGGAGGCCGTCGAGCCGCTTCACAGGCAGCGCAGTGCGCGCGATCGTCTGATCGGCCCAAACCCCGCACAGGCTCGATCCACCTTCGATCCGATGCGCGGCCCAGTACACCGTCCGGCCCAGGAGCGCGCACCAGGCCTCCTGTTCCATATCCGGCAGCCACGCGTACTGGAGCCGTGCCGCATCGGGCCTGTCCGTGTCCCGCGGATAGGCGCTCACGTCGGCGGCACGCTGGCCTGTCGGCCCCTCCCAGCAAGCGACGATCTCCCGGGCAGCCTTGTCCGCAGTGCCGTACGTCGCGCGCAGCAACCGCAGGCCCGGCACCGGAACCGCGGCCCGTACCAGGCTGGCCTGCGCATCCTCGCGCTGCCGCCATGCCGCCCGATCGAGGCCGTCGAGCGGGCCGACGTAGCCCACGCCGTGCGCGATGAGCTCCGCCAGCCGCGCCGTGACCGCCTCGCCAAGCACGGCCAACGGGAGATCGCTCACGACGACGTCGATCGGCTCGTTCATGGCTTGCAGGATACGCGCCTCGATATCGCCCGTACGCTGAACGAAGAACGTCTGCGTGACGGGCGCACCCAGCGCGCTCGGGCTGTAGCAATAGACGGTGGTCACGTCGACGTCGAAACGCTGCGATAGCTCGACGGGCCAGCGGCCCGCGACCTTGTGCGCGATGGCGAGCACGCGCAGGGCCTCGGGCCGATCGGCGCGTTGCGCCGGCGCCGT
>JAFGTL010000218.1 GCA_016934125.1 Candidatus Hydrogenedentota bacterium | reverse complement strand
TGTACCTCCTTATCCAACCGCGCCGAGGAGTTCTGGGAACAACGCGCCGCCTAAAACCCACTTTTATGACGCAGGCCCGTGCCCGGCCGAAGTGCCGGGCTGGGCTGGCCACCTGCTTTTCGCGTTTGGCAAGGGATGCGGGAGGTGCTACAATGGGCGCGGTAACGGGCTCGGAGGTAGGCAGATGGCAACGTTCGAATATCACGCTATCCGGGCGGAAGGCGACGAGGAGAAGTCGTTTGTCGGCGGGGTGGTGGTGGCGAGATCGCGCCATGAGGCCAAGGAGAAGCTGCGCGAACTCGGCCTGAAGGCAACGATGCTGAAGAAAGCGCGTGGGTTGATGGCATTGCTGAAGTGGTTCGAGGCGGACGTTCGCTGACGCCGCCGCACCGCACCGTGTCGGCTCAGGCGGCGCCGGGCAATGCCCATTGCCCGGCAGTCCCGTTTCCCTTGTCTTGTGTCCTTCCCGCCGCGTGCATCCTGGCAGGGGCGCGCCAGCCTCTGCTATGCTGCGTCCTTGATTGAGGCGTTGAAGAGGAGCGGCGGCTGCAGTGAAGACGTGCGGAATACTCGGGGGTATGGGCGTCGACGTCACCGGTGAGATGATCCGCCGCATTCTCGACGCCACCGAGGCCAAGCGTGAGCAGGATCACCTGCCGCTGCTCATCAACCACAACCCGCGGATTCCCGACAGAACGGCCGCGTTGTTGGGCGGCGGAGAAGATGCGCTGCCCGCATTGACGGCGTCGGTGGCGGTGCTCGCACGGGCCGGGGCCGACTTCATCGCCATTCCGTGCAACACGGCCCACTATTACTACGACGCGATCCAGGCCGCGACGCCCGTGCCGGTGCTCCACATGCTCAAGGCGTCTGTTTCGCAGTGCGCTGTGGTGCAGCCCGGCGCCGCAGTGGGCCTCTTGGCCACTACCGGCACGGTGCGCACGGGCCTCTATCAGGGGCTGTTGGCGGACGCGGGGCTGGCGCTGCACGTGCCCGACGAGGCCGATCAGGATCGCGTGATGGCCGGGATCGAGGCGATCAAGTCGCGGCACGGGCTCAAAGCGGCCCGGCGCGACATGCTGGCCGTGGCAGCCCGGCTGATCTCCGCGGGTGCCGGTGTGATTCTCGTCGGGTGTACGGATATCTCGGTAGTGGTTCGGGACGGCGACTTGGCCGTGCCCGCCGTGGACGCGTTGTCCGTCCTGGCCGAACTGATTGTGCGGACTGCGAGAGAGGATCCTTCATGACGGCATCTGTCGATCCGGTGGAAGCGCATGCCGCCGCGACGGTGATCGACGGCACGAACCCATCCGTCTACGATCGCACGCTGCTCGAACGGCTGCGCGCGGGCGGCGTCACGGCCGTGAATGCCACCGTCGCCATCGTCGAGGGATTTGCGCGCACCGTCGCCCTGATCCGCCGCTGGGAACACTTCATCGAGACGAACGGTGACCTCGCGATCCAGGTGCGTAGCGTGGACGACATCGCCGCGGCCAAGGCCCAGGGCAAGCTCGGGATTCTGTTCGGCCTCCAGAACACGGCGGCCATCGAGGAGGAACTCGATCTGCTGTCTGCGCTGCGGGACGCGGGCGTGCGCGTCATGCAGTTGACGTACAACGAACGCAGCCTGGTGGGCGATGGGTGCTTCGAGCGCGTCGATGCGGGGTTGACGCGGTTCGGTGTGAATGTGGTCAAACGGATGAACGACGAGGGCGTCCTCATCGACTTGTCGCACGTGGGGGACGTGTCCACCCGGGACGCCATCGAACTGTCCGAGAAGCCCGTGGCCATCACCCATTCGAGCCCGCGCGCCCTGTTCGACTATCCGCGCAACAAGCCGGACGATCTGATCCGGTTACTCGCCGACAAGGGCGGCGTGTTCGGCTGCACGTTCTGGCCGTTCTTCCTGAAAAACGGCATGGGATCGACGTTGGCGGACTATGTAGACACCATCGACTACGCCGTCGGCGTCGCCGGGATCGACCACGTGTCCATCGCGAGCGATTTCTTCCTGAACCGCTCCAAAGAGGAACTCCAACGATTGCGTGCGGGGCGGAGCCGCGACTGGCGCGCCATTGCCCTCGAGTGGCCCGTCGTGTATCCCGAGGGCATTGCCGCCCCCGAGGAGTATCCCAACATCACGGCGGAACTGCTCCGCCGGGGCTATTCGGCCGAGGAGGCCGCGAAAATCATGGGCGGCAACCTCGTCCGCCTCTTCAACCTCGTCTGGTAGAGAAGGAACCGGCTGTCATGTCATCACGATCCCCCCTCGAATGCGTCAACCTGTTTAACGCGACCTCCGGCGACCACGGGCAGGTGTATCCCGGGGCCGAAATGCCGTTTGGCGTCGTGAAACTCGCGCCCGACACCTTTCCCGGCGCCGTGACGGGCTCGGCCCACGCCGGCTACGATTACGAAGACCGCCGCCTGCTCGGCTTCTCACACCTCCGGTTCAGCGGTGTCGGCAACCACGGCGTGGGCGGGAACCTGCTGCTGCTCCCGACGCTGCAGGACTCGGCATTCACCCCCGAGGAGTACAACCTACCCTTTGACAAGGCCTCCGAACAGGCGTCGCCCGGCTACTATCACGTCGTGGTCGGCGAGCCGGGCATCCGGGCCGAACTCACCGCGTCCGATCGCGTCGGCGTGCACCGCTACACCTTCCCGCGCGAAGGCCGCCCCCACGTGCTCGTGGATTTCGGCCGCGGATTCACGCCCATCCGCGATGCCCACTGCATCGCCCTCGACCACCGCGAACTGGTGGGCGAGTTCACGTCGCAGCAGATGCCCCCCCACGGCTGGTATCGCATGTTCTTCTCGATCCGGTTCGAGTTCCCCTTCGAGTCGATCCAGTACAACCTCGGCGAGGTGCGCGGCGTGCCCCTCGGCGCAACCGGCCTGGACAGGCGCCTGGCGGCCCTGATCCGGTTCCCGGCAACCCAGGCCGGCCCCGTGCTTGTCAAAGTCGGCCTGTCCAGCATCAGCGTCGAGCAGGCCCGGCGTAACATCGAGGCCGAGGTGCCCGATTGGGACTTCGATGCGGCCCGGGAGCGCTGCAGCCGGGCCTGGGGCCGGGTGCTCAACCGGATCGACGTGTCCGGCGACGGCGAGTCCCGCGATCTCCTCTACACGCACCTGTATCGCGCCTGTCTGTCGCCCTTCGACATCACCGAAGACGGGCGTTACATGGGCGACGACGGCGAGGTGCGCAAGGCACAGGGATACACCCACTACAACGGGTGGTCGATCTGGGACACGTACCGCACGAAGTTCCCGCTGGTGGCGCTGCTCGAGCCGGGCCGGACGCGCGACATGATGCACTCGCTCACCGTAGCGATGCTGGAGCGGCGCGATCGGTTGCCCATCGAACACCAGTTCGACAGCCACGGATTCTGCCCGGTGCCCAATGTGCGCTATGAGCTCGCCAACACGATCCTGCTGGACGCGTTCCAGAAGGGCATCCCCCTCCACGATTCGGTGGCAACGTACGGCCTCATGCGCGACATCGCCTGCAGCGAGTACCCCGAGGAACTCGAGCGCCTCGGCTATGTGCCGCGCCGGCCCGACCTCACCTGCGAGTACGCCTACGACAACTGGGCCGCGGCCGAGATGGCCCACGCCCTCGGATACAAGGAAGACGCCGCGTTCTTCCGAAAACGCGCCGGCCTGTTCCGGAACACGTGGGATGACTCGATCCGGTTCTTCCGGGCCCGGGATGAACAGGGCGCCTGGCTCGATTTCCCCGACGATCCGACGGTGGTCGAGGAGAAATACGTGTACGAGGGCTCGATGTGGCACTGGCGGTGGCCCGTGGTGCACGCCGTCGGCGAGATGGTGGAGTTGCTGGGGGGGCGGGACAGTTACGTCGAGGAGTTGCAGTACTTCTTCGAGCACGATCTACACAATCACGGCAACGAGCCGGGCGTGCATGCCCCGTGGCTGTTTGCGGCGGCCGGTGCGCCCTGGCTGAGCCAGAAATGGGTGCGCATGGTGCTCACCGAGCCCATGGTGCAGCATTACGGCACCCACGGGTTCCTGCCCGAGCCGTTCCGCGGCCGGATTTACGAGAACACGCCCATCGGCATGATCCCCGAGATGGACGACGACGACGGGTGCATGGCGGCGTGGTACGTGTTCTCGAGCATGGGCCTGTTCCCACTGTGTCCGGGCCGGCCGCTGTACGCCCTGGGCGCGCCGTTATTCGAGGAGGTGACGATCCGCCACGAATCGGGCCGGGATTTCCGGATTACCGCGCAGAACTGGGCCGATCGGAACTGGTATGTCCAGTCCGCCCGGCTGAATGGCGCCGACTGGGATTGCCCCTGGCTCCAGCACGCCGATATCGTGAACGGGGGTGTTCTCGAACTCGAACTCGGCCCTGAACCGAACCCGGCGTGGGGGGCCTCGGCGGCGTCGCCCTGGTAGCGGGGCGTTCCCCGCGCGGGCGGGCGCAGGCCCTGTACATCGCGAAACAGGCGGCGTATCATGTGCGTTTTCACGTCCCCGGCGGGGGCCATGAATAGGGAACCGGACAACGAAGGGGTGTCACGATGAGTACAGACGCTGCCAACGCACTGGCGATCAACGGGGGAAAACCGGTTCGGACTGAGCCGTTTCCGCCCCGCAACCTGTTCACAGAAGAGGAAAAGCAGGCGGCCGCCGCCCTGTTCGACAAGTCGATTGCCTCGGGCGGCGCCTTCGGCTACAACGGCGAAGAGGAGGAGGCCTACTGCCGCGAATTCGCCGCGTTTCTGGGCGGGGGCTACGCGGATGCCGTGAATTCGGGCACGAACGCGGTGTACGTGGCGCTGCGCGCCCTCGATCTCGAGCCGTTCACCGAGGTAATCGTTCCGTGTGTCACCGACATGGGCGGCGTCATGCCGGTGCCGTTGATGAATTGCATTCCCGTGCCCGCGGACGTGGCCCCCGGCAGCTACAACATGGGCCCGGAGCAAGTCGAGGCGCGCATCACCGATCGGACGAGCGCCATCGTCGTCGCCCATATCTCCGGGTTGCCCGCCGACATGGATCCCATCCTCGAGATCGCCAAGGCGAAGGGCATTCCCGTGGTCGAAGACTGCGCCCAAGCCCACGGCGCCAAGTACAAGGGCCGCCTCGTGGGCACGATGGGCGATGTGGCCGCGTTCTCGACGATGTCGGGCAAACACCACGCCACGGGCGCGCAGGGCGGCGTCGTATTCACCAAGAGCGAGGAGACGTACTGGAAGGCGCGGCGCGCGGCCGATCGCGGCAAACCGTTCAACGTCGAAGGGAGCACCGGCAACGTCACCTGCGGGCTCAACTGCAACCTCAACGAACTCAGCGCGGCCATCGGCCGGGTGCAATTGCGCAAGCTGCCGGCCATCGTCGAGGGGTGCCGCCGGGCGGGCATGGCCGTGGCCGAGCGGTGCCAGGGGCTCAAGGCCGTCGAGGTGGACACCGGCGTGCCCGGGGCCGAGAGCGCGTTCTGGTTCGTCGTGTTCCGGCTCGATCCGGCCAAGGTATCCGTCGACATCGACACGTTCGTGCAGGCCTTGCAGGCCGAAGGGCTGCCTTTTGCCGGGCACTACACAACGCCCTTCACCCGCCACGATTGGTTCAGGAATCGCGCCGTGTTTGGCACGAGCGGGTATCCGTGGGCCTGCCCGCTGTACACGGGCGATCCGGATCGGGAGTATCCGTTGCCCAACTTCGACGCCGTCGATGGCACGCTGTTCCGCATCAAGGTGCATGAGAACTGCGGCGATCTCGAAGCGGAGCAGATCGCTGCGGCGTTGGGCAAGGCCGAGGCGGCCTTCCTG
>JAFGTL010000217.1 GCA_016934125.1 Candidatus Hydrogenedentota bacterium | reverse complement strand
CAGGGCCACGAGGGCGAGTTGTACTGCCAGGTATGCGGCGTACAGCGCGGCGGCCGACACCCACGACAACAGCGGCACGGAGAGGGCCGCGAGAACCATGAGCAGGAGAACGATGCGGTGTGACACGGCCAGGAGGAGCGGAATGGCGAGCAGTGCCGAAGGACTACGCCCCGTGAGGAGCCACCAGTAGGCGGGGATGAGCGCACAGGCGCAGGCGCGCACGGCGCACGGCCGAAGAACACGCGCCACAACCGTGCGCGCGGCAATGACGGGCGCGGCAGCGGCGCGCGCCCGCCGCGTTATGTGGAACGAGAGGGGCGGCACGGACACCTCGATACGCGCCTCTCCCCGCGGAGGCGCGTGGAAAACCGGGACAGCGCTTGGTATACTCCTGCTTGTATCATAGCGGCCCGAGGCGTTCAATTGACGCGGGCTCTTTGGGAGCCCGATGACGGGTTGACCTTTCCTCCTGCGCGCGTCCGCGCACGGGGCCATCGCAGGCCGGCAGGCGGGATGGACTGCCACGACGGATAGCATGGACATTCTGGGGATCTCGGCCTTCTATCATGACAGCGCCGCCTGCCTGGTGCGCGACGGCGAGATCCTGGCTGCGGCGCAGTTGGAGCGTTTCACCCGCAAGAAACACGATCCCCGGTTTCCCGATGAGGCTATCGCGTACTGCCTGGAAGAAGGCGGCATCGGAGTCAACGACTGCGACTACGTGGTCTTCTACGACAAGCCGTTCGTGAAATTCGAGCGGTTGTTGATGACGTATCTGTCCTTTGCGCCCAAGGGCCTCGCCTCCTTCATCACCCAGATGCCGTTCTGGTTGAAGGAGAAGCTCTTCACGCGCAACACGATCCGCCGGCGTCTGGGCTATACGGGCGAGATCCTGTTCACGGCGCACCACCAGGCCCATGCGGCCGCAGCGTTCTTCCCGAGCCCGTTCCAGGAGGCGGCCATCGTCACGCTCGACGGGGTGGGCGAGTGGGCCACGACGACGTACGGATTCGGCCGGGACAACCGAGTCGAGATCCTCAAACAGATCAACTTCCCCCATTCGCTGGGCCTGCTGTACTCGGCATTCACCTATTTCACGGGGTTCCGCGTAAACAGCGGCGAATACAAGCTGATGGGCCTGGCACCGTACGGCGAACCGAAGTATGTCGACCTTATCCGGCGGGAACTCATCGACATCAAGGATGACGGCTCCTACCGGCTGAACCTGGACTACTTCGATTTCTGCGTGGGCGCGCGTATGACGAACGGCCGGTTCGCGGACTTGTTCGGCGGGCCGCCGCGCCAGCCCGAGACGAAGATCACCCAACGCGAGATGGACATGGCCCGCTCGATCCAGGTGGTGACGGAAGAGGTGATCCTCCGGATCGCGCAAACCGCCCACCGCGAGACAGGCGCGAAGCACCTGGCGATCGCCGGGGGCGTCGGCTTGAACTGCGTGGCGAACGGACGCCTGTTGCGCGAGGGGCCTTTCGAGGACGTCTGGATCCAACCGTCCTCGGGCGACGCGGGCAATGCCCTTGGCGCGGCCCTGTTCGCATGGCATCAGATGCTCGAGCGGCCCCGTAGGCCCGACACGCGCCGGCAGAAGGGCTCCTACCTCGGCCCGGCGTTCTCTGAGGAATCGATTCAGTCGTTCCTGGACGAGGAGAAAGTCCGCTATGAGCGCGTCGCCCCGGAGGCCCTGTGCGAGCGCGTGTCCGATCTCATCGTCGAGGGGAACGTGGTCGGGTGGTTCCAGGGGCGCATGGAGTTCGGGCCACGGGCCCTCGGCTCGCGCAGCATCCTGGGCGACCCCCGTTCCCGCGAGATGCAGTCGGTGTTGAATCTGAAGATCAAGTTCCGCGAGTCCTTCCGGCCGTTCGCGCCGTCGGTTCTGGCGGAGCACGCGTCCGAGTATTTCGAGTTGGACGGCGAGAGCCCCTACATGCTGCTCGTGGCGCCGGTGCAGGCGGGCCGGCTCCGCGAACTGACCGCGGAAGAACGGGAGGCGGCCGGTTTCGGCAAGTTGCGCGTGGCCCGATCCGAGGTCCCGGCCATCACGCACGTCGACAACTCGGCCCGGATCCAGACGGTGCACAAGCGGGATAACCCGCTGTACCACGAGTTGATCGAGCGGTTCCGGCAGAAGACGGGGTGCCCGCTGGTGATCAACACGTCGTTCAACGTGCGGGGCGAGCCGATCGTGTGCACGCCCCACGAGGCGTACGTGTGTTTCATGCGGACGCACATGGACTACCTGGTGCTGGGGCCGTTTCTGCTCGATAAGCGCCAGCAGCCGCCTTGGCCCGAGACAGACGAATGGCGGCAGGAATACGAACTGGACTGAGGCCCGGCCACGGGAGAATGGGTGCAGGCCGTGGATATCGACACGGGAGACAGGAAACAGCAGCGCAAGTTCGGGCTTGTCATGGCCGTCGCCTTCGCGGTGTTGGGCGTGGTGCGCTCGTGGCTGGCCGGCGAGGCCCGGCCGTGGCTCTTCGTGGTGTCCGCCGCGTTTCTGGTGCTCGGCTTGGCGGCGCCGCGAGTGCTACGCCCGATTCTCGTGGCGTGGCTCAAGCTGAGCGAGTTGCTCAACTGGGTAATGACGCGCGTCCTGCTGACGCTGGCGTTCTTTGGCCTGATCACGCCGACGCGGGCCGTGATGCGGCTGCTGGGAAACGATCCGATGCGGCGGGCGTGGGAGCCCGCGGCGGACACGTACTGGGAAGAGGCCGAGGAACAGCCGGAAGGACTTGATCGGTACCGCAATCAGTTCTAGGATGGCGCCATGGAAACCCTCAAAGAGATCTGGATGTTCCTGCGGGTGCGCAAGAAGTTCTGGCTCGCCCCAATCATACTCGCCTTGATGCTGCTGGGCCTGCTCATCGTGTTCGCCGGACAGGGCTCGATGGTAACGCCGTTCCTCTACGCCTTCTAACCCTTGCCGGATCGGTGCTGGGCCGCCCGCCTCACTCGTCGTGGAACGCGTCGCGGAAGTGGGTGACGTCCGGCTTTGCGTCGTCCCGAAGCACAACGGACACCACGTCGAAGCGGTAATAGACGGAGGGGTCGTCGCAGCGAGCGATATACTCGCGGGCGGCGCGCCGGATCCGGCGCTGCTTCTCGGCCGTCACGTTATCCTCCGGGGCGGCGAACCCATCATCGCGGCGGGTTTTCACCTCGACGAAGGCCACGGTATCGCGTTCCCGGGCGATGATGTCGATCTCATAGCGGCCGAGGTGAACGTTGCGCGCGAGCACCTTGAGGCCGGCCCGGCGGAGGTGGGCCGCCGCGATGTCTTCGCCGCGGCGCCCGAGGGATCGGTGGCGCCGGAAGGGCCACCACGTCATCCGAGTACACTTTCGGGCACCGCGAACAGGCGGATCTCGTCGAATGCGCGGTGCTGGTGGGCGCGCACGCGCCCCATGCGGCACAGTTCGAGGATCGCCAAAAACGAGCAGACGAGTTCGACGCGGCTCCGGCATCCCTTGAAGAGATCTGTCCACGCAACGCTTCCAT
>JAFGTL010000216.1 GCA_016934125.1 Candidatus Hydrogenedentota bacterium | reverse complement strand
CTCGAGGTCTTCGGGGTTGCGGACGTCGCCGTGGATGAACTGGACGCCGCCGGCGCGCAGCCGGCCCAGATTCAGTTCCGCTCCGCGCCGTTTCAGGTTGTCGAGGGCGACCACCTGGACATCGGGCCTGTCGTGCCGCAGGCCGAGGGCGAGGGACGAGCCTACGAACCCGGCCCCGCCCGTCACAAGCACCTTGTCCACGCGGTACCCCCTACCCCTCGGGCGTCGGGATGATGTGTTCGGCGAGCGACATTTCCATCCGGGAAAGCAGGTAGGACAACGTCGACTCGGCGCCCTGGTTCTGGTTGATCCGATCCGGTGTGAGCCCGTCGAAACAGCCGCCCGTCCGGAAGTTGTAGAGCGGCGCCCCGAGGTCGTTGCCGCCCAGGAACCAGTCGAAGGCGCGCTGGGCCTCCTTGCGCCATCGTTCCTCGCCTGTCATTCGGAACGCCTCGAGACATGCCGACACCGTGGCATACGCCTCGATAGGCTGCTGATCGAACCGGGCCCGTTCGCCGCCCCGCCGATACCATCCGTTGCACCCGATCGGCACGAACTGCTCGCCTTGCATCCGCTGCACCTTCGTCAACCATTCGAGGCTCTCGAGGCCGGCCTCGACCATGGGGCCCCGTTCCATCCACCGGCCGCAGAGGATCAGCGCATGCGGCAGCTTCGCATTGCTGTACGCGACGATGTCCTCGAACCACAGCCATTCATCCGACCCGCGGGACTTCGAGCGGTTCCCGAGGTACTGATCCAGGAGCCGCTCCGCCAGGACGGCGCGGCAGTCGCCCGCGCCCCGGTGTCCGTAGAATCTGCGCAGGAACTCCATCACGCCGATCAGCGTGAAGGCGCACGCCCGCGGCGAGGTGAATTCCTGGGCGCTCGGTAACGCCTCGTCGAACATCCGCACGGCCAGGCCGCGCAGCCCATCGTCTTTCGATCGTCCGGCCACCATGCCGATGGCCCAGAGCGCGCGGCCGTGGCTGTCCGGCGAGCCCGTCTCCTCCAGCCAAGTGCGGTTGTAGCTGAAGAAGTTGCGGAACCGTCGCGTCTCCGGGTTGAACGCATGGAACAGGAACGCCAGGTATCGCGCCGCGAGCTGGCGTGCCTCCGCGGCCACCGTGTCGCCCAGCTCCTCGAGCAACACCGCCAGCACCAGCGCCCGCGCGTTGTCGTCCGTGGTGTATCCTTCGTCGTAGTTGGGCACGCTGAACGTGGCGTGCTGCAGCATGCCCGTATCGTCGGTCATTCTGCGCAGGTGATCCAGGTTGAGCGGCGGGAGTTCGGCGGGCCGCTTGTCCACGGTGCGCGCCACAAACACGCGCCGTTTCTTGAAGCGTTCCTCGCGGGCGCGCTCGAAGGATTCCATGTACCGGTGGGATACCTCCCGCCAGATCATGTCGCGGCCGAGCGTGTACGCCCGCTTGCGTATGGCGTGGCGTTCCGTTTCGTTCTCGATCAGTTCGATCACGCGCTGCGCGATGGCGTCGGCATCCCGGAACGGAACCAGGAGGCCCCGGCCATCGGCAAGCAGCTCCTGGGCGTACCAATACGGCGTCGACACCACCGGCTTGCCCGCGCCCACCGAATATGCGAGCGTGCCCGAGGTGATCTGCGCCTCGTTCAGATACGGCGTGATATAGATGTCGGCCGAGCCGATGAATTCGCAGAGTTCCTCGAGATTCACGAAGCGGTTGTGGAAGATCACGTGGGATTCCACGCCTTTCGCCTCGACGAGTCGCTGGAGGCTCAACCGGTAGGACTCGCCCTGCTCCCGTTTGAGGTGGGGGTGTGTCGCCCCGAGGCAGATATAGACGACGTCCGGATACTTCTCGATGATGGCCGGCAACGCCTCGATGACGTATTCGATGCCCTTGTTCGGGGACAGGAGCCCGAACGTGAGCAGCACCATCTTGCCTTCGACGCCGAACTTGTCTTTGTAGTAGTTGGGATCCACAAACGGCACGTCCGGAATCCCGTGATGGATCAGATCGATCTTCTCGTCGGGGATGCCGTACAGTTCAGTGAGGAACTCGTAGCCCTGCTTGCTCATCACGACGAAGCGAGCCGTGAGCTCCGTAAGGCTCTCCATCACCTTCTTCTGGGCCCCGTTCGGCTCGCGCAGCACCGTGTGAAGCGTCGTCACCACCGGCATGCGCAGATCCTCGAGCAGGGCCACGATATGGCTGCCGGCCTGCCCGCCGAAGATACCGTATTCGTGCTGCAGGCACACCACGTCTACGTCGTTCACGTTGAGGAAGTCGGCCGCCCGGTGGTAGGACGCCAACTCGCGTTCCGCGACTTCGAACTGCACCCGGGGTGGATACGCATAGCCCTTCTGGGTGTCGTTCATGGCGATGGCGAACACGGTGCGATCTGGATATGTGGATGCCATGCCTTGGCACAAGTCCGTCGTGAATGTCGCGATACCGCACTGCCGCGGCAGGTAGTTGCCGATGAACGCGATGCCGTTGACCTTGAGTTCCATCCATCCTCCTTGGGCACCATCCCCCGGCCAGCGCCCGCCGTCCCATTTGTCGCAGGGTTGACGATATATGGCGCGCGTGCCGCAGTCAAGACATATCGCCGCCGTCGGGCAGGCGCACCGGTGGCGCGGCCGTCAGTTCTTCACCAGGCCCACGAGTTCGTGGGCTTCTTTGAGCAGTGAGCGGATCGTCTTGGGGCGGAATGACACCCACTCGTGCAGCCGGGCCGGGCGGTAGTAGATCAGTTCGTTCGCGAAGCCTTGGGCGATGCGGCCGGGATGCTTCTCGAAGAAGGCGCGCACGCGTTCGCTGAACAGCGCCCGGACTGCGGGCTCGTCTTCGCCGCACAGCAGGTAGGTGCGCGAGAAGCGCGCGCTCTCGAGGAAATCGATATCGTTACCCTTGAAGGGAGCGATCACCTTGTGGCGGAGTGTCTCGGGCCGCAGCAGGAATCGGGGCAGATCGAGTTCCGGCGCGCGGAACAGTCCAACGGTCTGCGGATATCCATAGCGCTTGCGCGTACTCGCGGACGAGCCGGTGTATTGCAGGAACTCGGCCACGAGGACATCGAGTCCGCCCAGTTCCCCTTGGATGGATCGGCGGATTGTCGTGTCCCGGGGGAAGGCGCCTTCCGAGTAGCGATGGAAGTAGCCCGGCAGATCGGCCCCGTGGCCGCCGTGCTCATAGAAGGTGAGGCCCAGTTCGCCCGCCATCCGATCCAGGAGCCGTCGTCTCCGCTCATGCAGGAGCGCCGCGGCGCCGATCAGCCCGCCGAAGACACCGATCACCGAGGCATAGACTATCCATTGCGGCACGTCGGGCGTTTCAGGCGCCATGATGCCTTTCCTCCCGATTCCGGGCTCTCGGCGCCTGCGGGTGCCAACCTATTCCACTCCCACCGTGACGCCGGGCCAATCGTCCGTGCGGAAGGGTGAGGCGGGCAGCCCGGCACCGTTGTAGAGGTCGCAGTCGGGATTGATAGCCCATCCGTAGCGCACGGCCACGGGCTCGGCCACCCGATCCGACCACACCACGACTTTCTTGCCCTCGATGGCGGCATCGGCCCAGACGAACTGTCGATCGGCCCCCGCGATGGAGAATCCCTTGAGGGCCTGGCCGTTCGCGGCCCGGAGGCCGCCGTCCGTGTGCCTGAACTTGAG
>JAFGTL010000215.1 GCA_016934125.1 Candidatus Hydrogenedentota bacterium | reverse complement strand
TACCTAGCGGCCCAGCGGGTGCTGGGATACTGGGCCATCGTCGGGCTTGGGGGCAGCGAGGACATGGTGGCCCTCCTCATGGGCCCCTTCATCCTGTCCTGTCTGTTCACCGCCGTGTTCATCATGCCGATCCTGGCGAAGTTCATGCCCGTCAAGTGGCTCTGGTTCCTGTCCTTCGTCATCATCGCCACCGGCCTGCCCGGCATGTATCCCATCGCCGCATCGAACCTCACGACGCCCCTCCTCCCGGCCGCCTGGAACGAGTCCTGGATGGCATTCCTGGATCTGGACGTGGCCGGCGCCAACAAGGTGCTTCTCGCCATCATCTTGTTCCTCTATTGCGGCGTGGGCCAGGGCATCCAGTACGTGGTGACAGTGGCCCTCATCGGCGAGATCATCGATCTCGACGAGCAAACCTCGGGCGAACGGCGCGAGGCCGTGTACAACGGCGTGAGCGGAATCGCTTTCAAAGCGGGATATGCCTTCTCGCTCGGGTTGGCCGGGCTCTCGATGCACTTCCTGGGGAACTCCGTCGAGCACCCCCTCGGCATCTACCTCGTCGGCCCCTTCGCCGGCCTGTTCGGCCTGTTCGGCATCCTCATTGTCTGGCGGTATCCGGTGCTGAACGTAACCCCGGAGAAGGCGGCCGATCTCAGCCCGTGAGCGCGCGGTATACCATGCGCCCCGCGATCACGATCAGGAGCAGGCCCATCACCACCTTGCGCCGGTGCAGGGGGAGCCGCTCGTTGATCCATTTGCCGAACGGGCCCGCCACTTGCGCGCCGATGAAGACGAGCGGCACCAGCGCGATGTTCACCTGCCCGTACACCCACGGCAGATCGGCCACGCGCTCGGCGCGGAAATGGGCGAGGGCGCCCGCCGCGCACGTAGCCACCATGACGGTGTTGGACAGGGCGACCACGCGTTCGTTCGTCACGATCCCCGCCAGCAGTGCGAGGGGCACCAGAATGGCCCCGCCGCCTACGCCCGTGGCGCCGGCCACGATGCCCGTGGCCACCCCGATGAGCACCGCTACAAGAAACCGCCGGCGCACGTCTTCGTCGTCGATCCGGATTTCCTTGAGGAAGAACGTTCGCGCGCCGATCAGGCCCAACAGTCCGATGAAGGGCCAGAGCACGGCCGTGCCCCGGAGCAGCGACGTGGCCCACCCGGAGGCGTAGGCGCCCACGATCGAGCCCGACGCGATGACGGCGGCCAGGCCCCAATGCCGATCCGAATGCCCCCGGTTCAGCCGCCAGACATTCACGGCTGCGACGAACACGATGATGAACAGGCTGGTGCCCTTGGCCGTCCCGGCGTCCATGCCCGGAACGAACTCGAAGAACGCCGGAACCATGAAGATGCCGCCTCCAAGCCCCAACGCGCTGCTGATCAGGCCGACGGCGCCGCCCAATATGAGCATTCCAACGACGAAAAGTGCGCTCATGGGGCCTCCCGGGTGACGGTTGCGTTCAGGATGGGCTCCCGTAGTGTATCAGATTGGGCCGGGCGGTTCAGGGCGGTTGCCTCGACGCCCCAGCGGACGATACAATCCCGTGCCATGAACGAGTTTCGCTGCTGGTTGGCGGTCGCTGTGCGGTTCGTGCGCTATCTTTTGTACCGCAAGGGGATAGGGGCTTGCCCCATCTTGAGCGACGTGTTTCCGGAGACGATGATCGTGGTCGGCCGGCTGCTGAAGTGGCCCAAACGGTTGCGGATCCGCGGCGCCGAGCATTGTCCGGAGAGGGGGCCGGCCGCGTTTGCCGGAAACCACATGAAGTTCGACGATCCCCCGATCATGTTCCGGGCCATCTACTTGGCCAGCGGCAACCGCATCTTCCCCCATTTCCTCGGCCGCGATGACATCTTCGCGGGCGCGCCCTTGTCCGGGCTCATCGACTACAACGAAGTGCTCGTCCTGGCAAACGGCGTCCTGTTCAGCCGCGAGAGCGTCCGCCTCAGCCAGCTCAAGCCCATCATCAAGCTCCTCCGCGAGGGCGAGTGCTTCGGCCTGTATCCAGCGCGAACGCGCTCGCGGAGCGGCGCGATCATCGAGTATCCCGAAGGCAGCGAAGAGCCCGGCGGCCTGTCCATGTTCGTGGCCCAGGCCCAGCGCGGGCGCCCCGGCCTCGCCATCGCCGTCGTGCCCCTTGCCCGCACCTACAACCCCGTCAGCAAGAAAACCACGATCGTCTTCGACGCCCCCGAATCGCTCCCCCACGATGCGGATCGCGACGCCCAGCGCGAGTTCGACTGCCGCATTGTGGAACGCATCGCCTCCCAAATCGAGGTTAATGTGCCCCAGGTTCTCAGCGCGATCCTGCGGCTCCGCTGTATCCACGGCCGGATCGGCCCCATTGACACGGCGGCCCTCGAGGACGCGGTGCGCTCGGTGTTCGAGGGGATCTCGCACCCCTATGTGGATCCGGCGGCCCGGGAGGCGCTGCGGCGGGAAGTGCGCTCTACGGTACGCTATCTCCGGCGGAAGGGCATGCTGGCCGTGAAAGGGCGCACGATCATCCCGAATGCAGACGCCATCGACGCGCAGCCGCCCATGGACTACGAGTTCCGGGATCGGAATCCCGTCAAGTACTTGACGCACCAGATCATCCATCTCGCGGACGTCACCGCCGAGGCCGAGCGCGCTGCGCTGGCCATGGCGGACTGAGAGGCGGTTCTGGGCCTTACACG
>JAFGTL010000214.1 GCA_016934125.1 Candidatus Hydrogenedentota bacterium | reverse complement strand
GAAGCGGCGCTTTGGACATGTCCCGGTATTTCGCCTGGCGCCTCGGCCAGTTTGCGGCCGAAGATGTGGCGCGGTCTGGAGACCGGCCACAACAGGGGCTCTTCACTTCTCGTCTCCGCTGCTACTAGAGTAGTAGTCGCTTGATTTGTGCGATACACTCAAGACATCATGGGCTATGATGATGGTGTCTGGAGCCCGATGATGAGGAGCCAGAGATGCTTTGTATCTGGAGGTGCAGCTTCAGCAAGATGGTGGCGTTTCTCTCCCTCTGCGTGCTTGCCTCGATCCAGGCTGGTGGCGGTGAGGATGTCGATGTGTCGCTTCCGGTGCCTCCTCAGAAGCCGCTCGCGCTCCGGGGCAGCGGCGGGAACGGCATTCTATCCGAGTCTGATGTCGCCTTGATCTACCCCACGGCGCCCGATCTGCGTTCCCTTGATCCCGACAATGCCAAGTCCCTCGAAGAAACCGTTGTCACGGCAAGAGGGGGAGGGGACACGCCTCGTGCGGAGGCGCTTTCCGCATGCAAAAGGCTCGAGGAGGATGCCGGCGTGCCTGCAGAGGTGAGGCGCTGGGCGTCGGTGCGCCGCCTTCGCCATCTGCACAACGCCCGGGACTTCCCTGGGCTCGTGGCGGCGTGTCACGCCTGGCTGGATCGCTATCCCGAAGATCGACTGGCCCGGAAGGTGAAGGGGCTGCTGATCATGGTTTACAAGTGTGCTTCGCGGGATACCTTGGCCGCTTCGTGGAATGAGCGCCTGCAGTCAATCCTGACGCTTCTTGCCCCGGACATGGTTGTCAGGGATCACGACTACTCCCGCACGGTGCATGCTTGTGCAACGGCCGCGAGAGCCGTCGAAACGCTGAGGAATCGAGAAGCAAGCGACCTCCGAAGTGAGTATGGCCGGAAACGCGCCGAGGAAGAAGAGGAAGGGCCCATGCCTGAGGAGTGGGTGAGGAAATACAAAGAGCTTGACGAGTACGCGATCGCCACGGAACAGGCCGTCATCGAGTACGACGAGCGAATCCTCGAGTTGTATGTCCAGTGGGAATCTGACATCGAGCGCTCATCTCCCTTCAACAGCACTCGTGTCGGCGATGCGCGGACAAGTCTGCAGCGCGAAATCCGTTCCCGGCGGAAGAGAATCGACCACCTCAGGAAGCAGTCATACGGAGCGGCCGCGTCTGGGACGGCCGATGTCACGGAGGAGGTCTTCGACGCGCTTGTCGAAGAGTAGCCAAGACCGCGGAACGAGTTCGGTCTACCGCCTCATCCTCCCCGCGTATTCGGCGCATAGCTCGCTCACGAGGCGAACGCGCTCGATGTCGCCCACGGGCGAGATCTCGTCCGAGATGCCGAGCACCAGGTAGGGGTGGAAGTACTCGATACACTTCCGGGTGTTCTCGCGCAGGCTCTCGATGGGTTCCGACAACAGGAAATCGGTGCACGGAATGCCGTCCACGAGGATCTGGTTCTCGCCGAGGGCCTCGCGCACCTGCTCGAGCGTCACGTCGCCCTGGGGCAGGGGCGTGATGGCTTCGTAGCCGTCGAACCCGCACTCCTGCGCGAAGGGCAGGAGCTGGGCGCAGTCGCCGTCCCAGTGGGGATACGTCTTCTTCCCGGCGCCCTGGAGCCGCGCGTTGCGCCGGAGGTATTCGGGCAACACCCATTGCCGGAACACGGGCGGCGGGCACAGGGCCTGGTGCACGTTATCGCCGTAGTTCACAATCTCGATGGGGCACGCCGCCACCACCTCCAGGAGCGCGTCATCGGTCTCGTTGATCGTGCGGATCAGGGATTCCATGTCGGCGGGATACTCGAACAAGGCCGTGAGCCCGTTCTCGAACCCCATGAAATCGATGACGATCCGCATGATGTTGATCCGCGGCAGGTAGATGCTGGGCGCGGCCCGGACGCCGATGAGCGCGCAGTTCTCCTCGTACCGCGCCGTGTCGAACCACACCCGCCGGTGCCGCAGGATCCACTCCATCACCTTCATGTCATCGGGCGTGACCACGGCGTACTTCTTCGGATGCCGGCTCATGGTCGCGCGCTGGTGCACCTCGACGAGATCGCCCACGGGCGTGCGCGTCGTGATCGTGTCCTCGCCGCCGTCGGTGCGCCTGTCGCGCGCCACCCGCTCGTCGTCGTCGATGCGCACGCAGCCGTTGAACGCCCAGTAGGGGCGCACCGAGCAGCCGAGGTCGTCGAACACCTCCAGCAGCGTCATGTCCCGGTAGCGTTCCGGCAGCGTGCCCTCCTGCCGGTTCACGTTATACCAGTGCTCGATCCGCGGCTGCCACAGCACCCGATCCACCGGCTCGCGGCGGAAGATCTTCAGATTCAGATCGCGAAACGTCATGCGACGCCCTCTCGCGGGGAATCCAGGCGAACGGCCCGGGGCCTGCCCCTCATTCCTGGCCCCGCCCGTCGAACCAGTAGGTTTGGAATTCCTCGAAGGCCGAGGCCACGGCGTGCACGTTTTCGGGTGAGGTGGGGGGATAGATGCCGCAGATCAACTCGAGCCCGCCCTTGCGCGAGCCAAGCGTGCGCACCTCCTCCTCGATGAGATCGTGGATCTCCTGCGGCGTGCCATAGGGCACCACGGTTTGCCGATCCACGTCGAGCCGGATGCACACCCGCCCCTTGAACTCGCGCCGGAGGTTCTCGATCCCGTTGCACAGATCCTGCGGGTTGATGATCGTCACCCCCGCCATGATGAGATCGTCGACGAGATCCATGATGTAGCCGTCGCTGTGCTGCATGACGTGCATGCCCCGATCGACGCAGGGTTTGAGCAGCTTCTCATACGTCGGCTTGCAGAATCTCCGGAACATCTCCGGGCTGATAAGCGGGGTGTTCTGTGCGCCCAAGTCCTCGCCGATGCCCATCATGTCGACGCCCATCCGCAGGTATTGATCGACGATCACCCGGTTGTGCTCATAGAGCGCGTCGATCAACTTCCATAGCATGGGCTCCTCGTTCATCATGTCCATGATCAGGTTCTCGAAGCCGCGCAGGTAGGTGAGCCGCATGAAGAAAAACCCGTGCGGGAGGCCCCCCTCGCGCAACTCGCCCTGTTCACGGCGCGCTTGCATGTCCCGCCGCCGCTGCTCCCAATCCACCGGCCCGCGATCCGCCGTCTCGAGCGGATCCGGCGCCTGCCAACTCTCCCACTTGTCCCAGCTATCGAGCGGAAACCGCGTGACTACCCCTTCGATGCCGTTGACATGCGTCTCCCACACGCACCCCCACGCGTCCTCGAAGGGCTCGCCGGCCGTGTAGGCCGGGCCGAAATCGAACCGATCCCAGTCGCGCCGGCCCTTCTCGAACCCGGGCCAGAGCAACGGATGCCGCGCCACCACGTCCTTCATCTCGTCCCGCCACTGATCCCACGAGGCATTCGAGATGCCCAGATGCAGCGGCATCCGTTCCGGATACTGAAACGAGGCATTCCGCAGGTAGTTGTCGCGGTTGTTGAGTGCCATCGCCCTCTCCCTTCCCGTACACGCCGTGAGCCGGCCCTCAGCCCAAGGGCTTCCTCGCCTTCCAGTAACGGAGTTCCTGCCCTTCTCCCACGTCCATCTGGGCCTCCTCGAGGATCTCGTAGCCCAAGCGCTCGTAGAACTGCCGCGAGGGCAACGACACGCTGAGGTGGATCTCCACACGCCCCTCCGCCTGCGCCCGAGACTCGAGTTCGCGCATCAGGGCCCCGCCCACCCCCTTGCCTTGCACCTCCGGCTCGACGAACAGGCCGTAGATCTCGTTGTCGACGAGCGCGCCCGTGCCGACGAGCGCACCGGCCTGCTCCACGACAAGGATCGTGCCTCTCGCAGAGCGTTCGCGGATCTTGTCCGCCGCGTGGAATTGCTTGAAGAAATCAACCGCTCTCGGAGGATACACGCCCGTGTAGCGGGCATCGATGGTGCGCCGGATCAACGCCGCAACCGACTCCACATCGGAATCGCGCAATTCCCGCATACGGACTGATTCCAAGCTACTCATGGTGCGTCCTCAAGCTCACCGCGAGGCTCGATACGCCAACCGCAGAAGTATGGCCGAGCCACGCGGGGCCGTCAAGAACAGACTACGCAAGCGGCCGCGATCGGCAGAAGCCGGGCCCGGCGGGGCCCGGCCCCGCACGCAGGACACGCACCCGGGCATTGCGCCCGCGCCCGAACCGCCCTATAATTGGACAAGACAAGGGACTCAGCCGAAGGGGGCGTTTATGGTGTACACCGTGCTGGCGCTCGTAGAATTCCCCGCCCCGAACAGCACTACGGTGATCTGGACGGCGCTCGCCCTGGTTCTCTTCCTCG
>JAFGTL010000213.1 GCA_016934125.1 Candidatus Hydrogenedentota bacterium | reverse complement strand
TGCCTCGGATTCCGAACACCCAACGAAGTCTTCCAACTACAACGACAAAATCACCTGCGTGCACTTAGAGTTTGAATGTGGGGAGTCCCATAGGGATTGATGGGGCGGCCCGGTTCGGGTAAGATGCCCCGCGCGCAGGATTCCAACCGGATAGAAAGCCCTCTCGCACGTGGAAAACGCATCATCGACACGAACTTCGAAGAAACGGGCACTGGCGATTCACGGGGTGAAGGCGCTGGTGGGCGTGGTTCTCGTGTGCCTCATCCTGTGGAGGTACGACCTGCGCGGGGTATTCGACGTGATCGTCAAAATGGATCTCCTGCGGCTGGGCGAGGCCTGGGTGTTCGCATTCCTGGCCATGATCGCTTTCGTCTACATGCAGGCGATCATCTTCCGGCCGCTGGGCGACTGCATCTCGCCGCTATTCCTGCTGAAGGTGCAGTTTCAGCAGCGGTTCTACGCGATGTTCCTGCCGGGCGGCGGGGCGCTCGTCGTGAAGTGGTACAAACTGGCCAAACCGTCCGGCCGCCCGGGGATCGCCGCAGCGCTCATGCTGTTGATGCCGTTGGTGGCGGGCTCTACGGGCATGAGCGTGGTGGCACTGGCAGTGTTCGCCGACGAATCGTTTCCGTGGCCAGGCGTCCGGTGGGCGATGCCGGCAGCGGTGGTGGTGCTCTGGCTGGGTTCGGCGGCGCTGTTTTCGAAGCGGATCCGTCGCGGGCTGGCGCGGCTCAGGCCGCCGATCCGGCTGCCGAAACGGCTCAAGGGCTTCGGGGCGAAACTGGCGTCGATTCCGGCCGCCATGGACGAGTTCTCGAAGCGCGACGTGGCGCTGATGCTGCTGTTCGGCTCGCTGAGCCAAGCGCTCTTCATTCTGCAACTGGCATACTGCGGCTACGCGGTGGGCATCGATCTGCCCGCGGTCACCATCGGGTGGCTGGTGGCACTGTTGGGGGCGTGCTCGGCGGTGCCGATCACCGTTTCCGGGCTGGGGCTGCGCGAGGCGTGCTCGATCGTGCTGTTGTCCGAATACGGCATCTCGGAGGAGCGCGCCATCGGGTTTTCGCTGGCGTTCTTCGCTGCGTTTCCCGTGGTGAAAGGGGTGATCGGCGGGGTGACGGAGTTGGTGGACTTGCTGCGCGCCATTCACCGGGATCGCCTTGCCAGGAATGCTGGAGAAGCGGATCGGGGCGCACAATCGGGTTGATGCGTCCCAACAAGCCAGAGGGGAGTCCCGTCTCGTGAAGAACATCGTCCTCATCATCACGGACACGTTCCGGTATGACAACCTCGGAAGCCACGCGAAACGCGCCGTCCGCACCCCGGAACTGGATCGGTTCGCCATGGAACGGGCCACCGCCATCGAGCGGTTCTACAGCGGGAGTTTCCCGACGATCCCGCACCGGACGGATGTGGCGACAGGCGTGCTGGGCTGGCCCCATTACGGCTGGCAGCCCATCGATCAGAGCGGCCCGAACCATGCCGCCCAGATCCTCCGGAAGGCGGGCTACGCGTCGCAGCTCATCTGCGACACACCGCACCTGTTCCGATCGCGCTTCCAGCACGGATTCGACGCGGCATTCCAGCATCGCGGCCAGGAGTGCGACATCGCGCTGCTGCACCTGAACGATCCGATCGAGGACGTGGTGCCGGAGGCCAAGACACGCACCCGGCCACAGTTCCGCGGGCATACGCTCGCGAATCTTCACCGCTGGACAAACCGCTATCCACGAAACGAGGCCGACACCTTCCCGGCCAAGACGGGCCAAACGGTGATCCGCTGGATCGAGGAGAACTCCGAGGCCAACCCGTTCTTCCTGTGGGTAGACTTCTTCGATCCCCACGAGCCGTGGGATCCGCCCGAGTACCTTGTCCGCAAGTATGCCGGCGCGTACGACGGCATCCCCATGCTGCACTGTAACTACGGCCCGTCGTCGGCGTACACGGACGAGGAACTGCGCAACCTGTGGGCGCACTACGCGGCGGAAGCGGAACTGGTGGATCGCTGGGTAGGCCGGATACTGCAGAAGGTGGACGATTTGGCGTTGTGGGATGACACGATCGTGGCGATCACGTCGGATCACGGCACGTCGCTGGGCGAACACCGCCGCACGGGCAAGTCGAACATCCACGACGCGGATCCGCGGTATTGGCCCCTCTATCCGGAGATCAGCCACGTGCCGTTCCTGGTGGCGGGCGGCGAGGTGCCGCCGGGGCAACGGCTGGATGTGATCGCCCAGCCCATCGACATCCTGCCGTCGCTGTGCGAACTGGCGGGCGCCGAGGTGGAGCCGGATCAGCCGTTCCAGGGGCGTTCGTTTGCCGGGAGCGTGCTCGACGGCGGGGAGCGCCACCGGGACTGCGCAGTGGCCGGGTGCCACATCGCCGTGGCGGCCGATGACGCGGACGGCGGAAGCCGGCCGAATCGGTGTACGACGCCGTTCCTGTATGCGGGCCAGTGGGGATACGCGCCGGTGGGCGCGTTCGGCAGGCCGGAATTATACGATGTGAGCGCCGATCCGCTCGCGGAAACGGATGTGGCGGAGGCGCACCCGGATGTAGTGGCCGATCTCCACGACCGGTTTATCGCGTATCTGCGCGAGCACGATGCGCCGGAGGCGTTTGTGACGCTGTGGAGCCGGGATGCGGGCGGCGCAGACGGCGGAGCATGGGCCATCGACTACGCAGACGACGCCCTCTAGAGCCTGCCCGTCGGAGACGGGGGAGCAAGGGACAACCGATACAGGGGAATGCAATGCTGAAATGGTGTCTCATCGCGACGGTGTGTTTGGCGGCAGCAGGCGCGTCGGGTGCGGAAGAAGACGGGGCGTATCCACTGCGGGACGCCGTTGAGTGCACGCCCCGGGGCGGGCTGCCGAACTTCTTCGGAAAACTGGCCTCGGGCGGGGCGGTTCGGATTGGGTATCTCGGTGGGAGCATTACGGCACAGGAAGGATGGCGGCCGAAGACGCTGGCGTGGTTCCAGGAGCGCTTTCCAGAGGCGCAGGTCGAGCAGATCAACGCGGCCATCGGGGGAACCGGCTCGGCCCTCGGCGTGTTCCGCGTGGAACAGGACGTGCTCCAGCACAAACCGGATCTGCTCTTCGTCGAGTTTGCCGTGAACGACAGCGGAGTGTCGCCGGAACGCATCTGCCGCACGATGGAGGGGATTGTGCGGAAGACGTTCCGTGCGGACGCGTCGACGGACATCTGCTTCGTGTATACGCTCACGGAGGGGATGCTGGGCGATCTGCAGGGAGGCAAGTATCCGCGGGCAGCGAGCGCGATGGAGGCGGTGGCGGATCATTACGGGATTCCGTCGATTCACATGGGGCTCGAGGTGGCGCGACGGGCAAAGGAAGGCACGGTGGTGTTCAAGGGCCCGCGGCCACAGACGGACGAGGACAAGGCGGCGCTCGAGGGGAAGGTGTTGTTCTCGGAAGACGGCGTTCACCCCTACACGGACAGCGGACACATCCTGTATCTGGAGGCCGTAGCGCGCTCGATGGACGCCATCCAGGCGGCGGGCAAACCCGGGCCGCACGAGTTGGGCGCAACCTTGGCGGCGGATAACTGGGAGTCGGCCACCATGGTGCCGCTGAACCGCGCAGCGCTCAGCGCGGGCTGGAAGGAACTGAATCCGGATGAGAACGGAATCGCAGGCCGGTTCCGGGGCCGGATGCCGCGGATGTGGCACAGCAACACGCCCGGCGACACGATCTCGTTCAGGTTCGAGGGGACGTATGCCGCGATCTACGATGTGATCGGGCCGGATTGCGGCCAGGTGGCGGTGAGCGTCGACGGGGCCGCGTCGGTGGTGAGGGCCCGGTTCGACAAGTACTGCACCTACCATCGGTTGGCGACGCTCGGGCTCGCGTCGGGCCTGCCCGATGCGGCGCATACGGTGTCGGTGACGATCCAGCCCGAGCAGCCGGACAAGGTGGCCATCCTGAGCGAGCGGGACTCCACCATGGACGATCCGGCCCGCTACGATGACACGGCGGTGTACGCGGGCTCGATCCTGCTCTTGGGCGAGTTGGTCGAGTAGGCCCCCGCACCACCGGACGGCGGAGGATCGGGCGCATCCGCATTTCTGTTGCGCCGCAGGGGTATCTGTGCTAGACTGCGGGTATGACAACAGGGGCGACATTTGGGGCCGGGGCATTGGGCATCGGCTGGGCCGAACCCTCCGCCCCAAGAAGGGCGGAAGACCATGAAAGAAGAAGAATCCGTAGTCTGTCCCCGGGTTTTCCGCAGGAGGCTATGATGTGCGGGAGGAGGTTATGAAGAAACTGAACGCGATGCCTTACGTGGTTCTTGCGGGTGGGGTTGTGGTCCTCTTGGCTTGGCAATGGGAGATTGCTGGGGAACCGGAGTGCATATACTCCGACGAGGCGCCGCCCACGGCAAGCTGTTCGGGTGATCCCAACAACGAGCAGGTCAAGATAAACGATCTTGACATGGGTACTATCACCCCGTGCGCGGGGTCGTATGTTCTACTGAGGGCCTCTGGCGGCTACGATTGGGACATTCAATCCGCGACGGGCTGTGAAAGCTGTGACTCGGGGGTGTACTGCGGCGAAGGCGTGAATAACGCTACCACCAACTACGTTTGGGAGAAAGTCAGCGGAAACTCAGACTTCTACGGAGCCGCTTTTGGCAACCTGAATCGCGCCCAGTATGTTAAGGTCCACAAAGAATGGGGGGATACGTCTGTGTTCAAGGCCTCACGGGCGGAGTGTGGGGTCGCGGACGATGATGATTCGAGAACCTGGACGCATATCACGGTGGTCGCCAGGGAACCAGGCCGGATTGGGCGCTCCGTTTGCGCCCACGAGGACGTTGGGTATACGACTGCGGCTGCGGAGGCCAAGATGGAGGCAGCCACGCAGGACATCTTCTGGTTCGACGAGGATGCGCGACTGCTTACGGACGACAACCATTGTTGTAAGGGCTTTCAGGCGAGCGGAAACCTGACGGAGTTCGACGACAACGACGTGGACGCAAACGACACCGTGGAAGATGGGACCTATAAGACGATCGATGAGGACACGTACAAGGTGATGGTGGAAACGCCGAACCCGTGGGCCGGGGCCACCTGGAACGACGAGGCCAAGTACAAGACCATTGTCATCGTGGATTCGATCGAATGGACGCGCACGCTCGGGACGATCTCGCCGGCGGGGTCCAGGCCCGGCTTCTATCTGCCGGCGAGGCACAAGCTCTACTATGAAGACGGGGCGAACGAGCACGTGTGGGCGCATGAGTATGGACACTTCTGCGGGCTGAAGGACCTCTACAATGTGACCGACGATGACCCCGTCGTGGGCAAGGCTGCTGGGGAGCCGTGGGACGGCTGCGAGAACAACTTCATGGCGGTCATCACGAAAGGAGGGGTATCAACGGTTGACGAGGATCCTGCAGATCCGAACAACCCTCTTACGAATCAGTGCAGCAAGATCCCGTAGGCGCTAGATGTCTGGCCGATGATTGGGACAGCTAGAGCATGAAGGAGGGGATTCGATGAAGATGTGGAGTCTGACGACAAAGTTGCCAGCGTTCGTGTGTGGCGTACTCGTGCCGGTTGCGTATGCCGTAGTGGCTCTTCTGGCGCCGGTCGCCTGTGCACAGACCGCCGAGGTGGACCTGTCATCCGACCAGGTGGTGACCATTCGCGCTGATCTGGCGCGGGTCAACTGCGAGTTGATGGCCGCCGAGGCGGCGAAGCGGCACGCTGACAAGCCGGTCGTGCCGTACCTAATACAGGTGGCCAGCGATGTAGCGGAGACTACGGCTATGCGGTGTGGAGCGCTGGCCTGGCTCGGGAAGACGCGAGACCCGCACGGGGTTCCTGTGATGGAGGAGATTCTAGCCCTGACACAAGCGAAAACGCTGGACCCAGATGAGTACTCGCTGTTGCACGGCGCGATCTACGCGCTGGGGTACAGCGGCAACGACCACGCGCTTGACCTGCTGTTCAAGATGGCGACGCGTGCACACTGGGAGGCGCAGGGGAGCGTCCCGGTGTGCCCTCAGCGGAAGAATGCCGACACCCAGCAGGAGTCTCTCAGGCGTCTTCGCGTCTGGGCGTCTGGAGCCATCGCCGCCTCAGGGACGGAACGGGCCATCCATGCCTTTGCTACGGGCGAGGGCATCGACGAGGACCGGCTGCGCCATTGCCCCTTCGAACTCGATATCGCTGTGTATCGGAAATGCGGCATTGAGCGCATTCCTGACAAGATCGAGGACCTGGACCAGGAAGCCCAGGGGGCGTATCGCAGGGCGTGGGAAGAAATCGAGGGACGGTACGGTACGCGTGAGGAAATCGCTCAACGGCTGGCGCCCACTCCGCGCGAACCGGCGCCAGAGCCTCAGAACTAGGGCCCCGCCTTGATGCGGCATGAGGAGCCACCGATGATCCGCGGTACCGAACGATGACAGCAGCGATATGGTTGTTGGCCCCGCTGCTCCTGGTGCCCTCCTCGCACCTCAGTGAACTGGAGGAACTGTGGTGCCGCGAATCGGACGTGGATCTCTCCTCGCCGAGGATTGGGGAGGCGGATCGTGCGATGATTCAGTACTGGATGGAGCTTCGCCAGGCGGGTGCCAGGGAGATGGCCCACGACGTCGTGTGCAAGCTCGCAGCATCAACCAGCCTGCCCGAAGCGGTGACGACGTATTTCCTGATGAAGAAGGCGGGAGAGGAGATGGGACTCGGGAGGCCGCGCGACGCGTTCTCGACGATGGAGACTCTACGGAGGCGCCATCCGGAGAACAAAGAGGTCCGTCTCAAGTGCGATCTGGAGGCCGCCCGCTTCATGGCGCAGACTGCAGGCGTTGCCCAGGGCTTCAACCCGTCCTTGGCGGCCAAAGAAAGGCATTTCGAGCAGCTGTTCTCCACGTACGCGCCCCACCAATACGATATTATAGAGGCGCACTTCGAGTACGCGCGACTCCTCATCCGTGAAGCGGACAGCGCCCCGTCGTACGAGTAAATAGGGACAGTCACCTATTATTTACGGGATCCGCTTTGCCTCGGACGCATCGCCATTCCTGTTGCGCGGTAGGGGGATCTGCACGAGCCTTGGGTGATGCG
>JAFGTL010000212.1 GCA_016934125.1 Candidatus Hydrogenedentota bacterium | reverse complement strand
GGCTGATGCCGTCGCGTTGTACGAGAAAGCACTGGCCATCGCGCCCTATCCGGAAGCGAGGGCCGTTGCTGCCCTAGAATTGGCCGAAGTCTACATGGATCCACGGTTTGGCGAGGAGGCAATTGCGCCCGCGAGGGCCGTGCCGATTTGCGAGGCCCTGCTTGAATGTCGTAGGGCTAGCCTTTCCGGCAATTTCGCTCACAGGCTTCTCTATGACTACGTCGCCGCAATGCAGGCTTGCTCCCGCGGCGCCGACGCGCGGGCTGTGGTGATGAGCATACATGAGGACGAAGAGGCTCTCCGCTTCTTCCACAAGTACACAACGTCGGGACTCCTCATAAACATGGAGTTGAGGCAGCATCTCCATCCTGGTTTGCCCGATCCACAACTCCGCCTTTCCTGCCTTGCTGAGATGCGAAAGTGGTTCCCGGGCGACGCCGTGTTCCATGAGCGACTCGAAGACTGCATTCAGCGCACGAATTCTGAAATCGAGGCAACACTGACGCCCATGACACGGGAGCTGGAGGACATGTTCTCTGTCGATGAGTAGATGTCTATTCACGTCACAGGCACCCACCGCCGCGATGAGGCCCGGCAGTCAGTGCGCAGTTGCTGCCGCAAGTGTGCTCTTCCTGAGCTTTAGTGCCGTCTTCTTGTTGGCCTCGGGCAATGCCGAGGCAGACGCCTCAAGACAGTGCGCCGAGACGGTGAATCTCGGGCTCCTGCCTGCCAGAGCAGAAATCAGATTCTCGTGTCTAATGAGCAATACCTCCGATCAGCCCGTCCGAATCACCCGAGTCCTGTCATCGTGTTCATGTCTCGCAGCTGTTCCGGATCGGGAATGTCTGCCTCCGGGTGACGTGGCATTCATTCCTGCAACACTCACCATCGGAAGCGGGAAAGGTCTGGTACGGAAGACACTTGCCGTCGTCTGCAGTGGCCGAACTGAGGAGACGCATCTGTTCCGGGTCACTGGGCGTGTCTGCGGGGAGGCGTGGGCCTCATGCGAGCGTGTCCGCTTGCCGCCCCAAAGGTACGGGACACAGGTGTCGCGTGAGATCTTCCTTCTCGGCAGCAAGCTCCCCAAGGAGATCGCGATCCTGTCCTGCGGGGCTTCTCTTGACTGGATTGACGTCAGTTTGGCTTCCCTCGATCCGCCGCAGGAAGGCTATAGATACGCGCTAACGCTCTCATCGAAGGTAGACGAACTGCCTCTGGGGCGTTTCAGGGGAAACATCCATGTCGATTTCGATGGCCTGATAAAAGGACGTTTCTCGATCCTTGTACTGGGCGAGGTGACTGGACACGTGGCTGTTGATAGGAATCCTCTCAACCTCGGGATCGTGCACTCCGACGTGTCGGTGCCGTTCGCCTTCACAATCGTTGGCTCCTCCGACAGAGCGCTGAGACTTGCCGAAGTGCGTTCACGCAAATCTGTGTCCTGTGCCGTGCCCATGCCCGCGGCCAACCGAGTGAATGCCTACGTCATCAAGGGCGCATTCATTCCTCCTTCCGGGCCGCACCTAATTCGGGAGAAGATCCAGGTTCAGACGAATTACCCGGAACAGCCGGTGCTGGAATTGGAGCTGATGGGTGTCGCCGTGCCCTAGGGCGGTCTCCCGCAGGAGCGAGGAGGGCCGCGAGGCGCGGGGCAAACAGGCCGAATAGCCGGCCCGACGCGGGCGGCAGGCACGGCCGGGAGGCGGGTGCTGTGCGCGGGCGACGTGAACTGAGTCTGGCTGCATTGAGCGCGGTTGTCGCGGCGCTGTTTTGGTTCTGCGTGGCCCTGCTGATGGCCGGGCCGCAGCCGGCGGCCTCGGACAGGACGAGCGAGGAGATCCGCGCCAGCATGATGGAGGGATTCTCCGCGGGGGCGGGTGAGACGGCGGCCGAGGAGTTCGCGGCGGACTACGGCTCGGTGGCCGTGCCGGTTCTCATCGAGATGCTCGGTGAGCAGGACGAATTGCCCGTTGGTGTCAGAGCACGGATCGCCATCTGCCTGGGCAAGCTCGGCGATCCCGCGGCCGTTCAGCCCCTCATCGACTGCATCGAACAGCCGGTTGACGTGCTCGAGTGGCGGGAATACAAGGAATTCTCGTGCATGATCACCTCGTTGGGCTTCATCGGCAGCGATGAGGCGTTGACGTATCTCGCCAAGTTGTCCACGGAGGAGTACTGGGAGAAGCGGGCCGAAGAACAGGGCGGTGCGCCCGTCATCTGGCACGATCCGGACGGCCAGTCCGTGGTTGACGCCGAGCGCACCCGGCGCAGCTTCCGGAAGTGCGCGCTCATGGGGCTGGGCGTGTCCGGCAAGCCCAAGGCGCGGGAGTTGCTCCTCGAACTCCGCCAGGGCGCCACGGGGCAGATGCTCGCCGAGGTAGACACGGAGATCGAGCGGTGCGGCGAGCGGGAACGGCGGTGGCGCTGGTGAGCGGCGCTTGAGGGAAGAGCGCGGCCCGCCTGTCACGGGGCCGCCATGGTTGGGAGGAATGCCTTGCTGACGGTTGCTTGTCTGATGCTCTCTGTCTCGACGATGCACCTCAACGCCATCAAGCACGCGACGCGCCCGCTGCCGGCCGATCTCCCCGAACCGGCGCGCGCCATCTTCGAGGACGCCATCGAGGCCGAGCAGATCGCGGATACCGAAACGGCATACGAGGCGTACGTCACCCTGGCGGGCTGGGCCGGTTTAGATCGCGAGGCGCGGACGTATTTCATCGCTAAGAAGGCGGGCGCCCAGATGGGACGGGCCGAATTCTACGAGTCCATCGACACGCTCCACTACCTCGCCGAGTTCCGAAGCGACAGCGAAGAGATGCAGTTCCTCGCGGAGCTCGAGGCGGCCTACGTGATGTCGCAGGCCGGCGGCCCCCGGCCCAACTTCCGGCCCACCATCCATGAGATGGAGGCCCAGTTCGGCCGGGTGTTTGCCAGATACGATCCCTATCGGTGGGAAACCATTGAGGCCCATATGGAATTCGCAGGGGAATGCATACTCGCGTCCAGCAAACGCCTCGAACTGGTGGGCTATGCCAAAACGGCCGTCGAGCACGTCGAAGAGGCCTTGGCCGCGCTCGAGGCCATCGCGGCGAATCCGTCGCTGGCCAACGAAGAAACGCTCAGACAGGCCGACAGACTCCGCAGCATCCTGGGCGGCCAGCTCACCCAGTTCCGGCAGTGGCGCGAGGGCATCGAGCGATCGGCCCGCATGCGGGCCGGGCAACTCGCCGACGGCGCCACGGACGATGTGTTCGACGCGCTGATGGAAGACGAATCCAGCGCCGGCGGCCCGGTAGGGCGTGCCGGCGCCGGGGCGGGCCAGAGCCAAGGCCGAAGCGCCGGCGACGCGCTCGCCAAGGCGCATCCGGCGGGCGCCCACGGCGGCGCCGCGGGCCAAGGGGCCGTGGCGGGAGGGCTTGGCGCCCAAGGGGCCGGCCCCGGGCAACCGGGGGCCGCGCCGCGTGCGGCGAATCCCGATGACGCGGCGGCGGGCGCCGCCTCGCGGCCGCTCATGATGCTCATCGGGGTGGGATGCGCCCTGGCGGTGGCGGGGGTGTTGGTTGCCGTTCAGAAACGGCGCGCGAGGGGCGCGTAGTAGCCCTCCG
>JAFGTL010000211.1 GCA_016934125.1 Candidatus Hydrogenedentota bacterium | reverse complement strand
CTACGGCTCGGAAGGCTACTACGTCGAAGGCAAAGGGTTCTTCAATCCCAAGCACGAGCCCATCCCCGTCGAAGTCGAGGCCCCGCCCAGCGCGGGAGCCATGGCGAACTTCCTCAACGCCGTACGCTCCCGCAAGCCCGAGGATATCCAAGGCACGGCCCTCGACGGCCACCTCTCCTCGGCCCACTGCCACCTCGCGAACGTGTCGTACCGCCTCGGCGAGGAACTCCGCTTCGATCCGAAGCGGGAACGCTTCCTGGACTCGAAAAAGGCCAATCGCATGCTGAGTCGAGACTACCGGAAAGAGTTCGAGGTGCCGAAACTCGCCTGACTTCCGGCGTATCGCCGTCATCCACGGGCGGCTGCGGCATACAGGGCCGCGGCCGCCCGGATTCTGTATGGGCGTCCCGGTTTGCATTCTCCGCCCGGATGATCGATGATACGGCCCGTAATTGCCTGTATGGAGAGAGATTGCGTGCGCCTCTTGTGCATCGTCAGGAGGCCATGACTGGGGCCCCCGGCCCGGCCTGTTAGGCACTTGCCCGAGAGCCCAATCGGCTCAAGCGGCACCACCGTAACGGCCATCACCCACCGAGGACAAACGCCCCGTAACAGGAGGAGTGAGATCAATGGAAGTCAGCCGCAGGAAATTCTTGGGCAGTTCGGCCGCGGCCGTCGTCGTTGCCGGCACCATGGCGAAGGGCAAGGTGTTCGGCGCGAACGATCGCATCGCCGTCGCCACCATGGGCATCCACGGCCAGGGCGGCTCGCACCTGAAGCAGTTCCTCGGGCAGGAAGACGCGCAGGTTGTGGCCCTCTGCGACGTAGACAGCCGCGTGCTCGAAGGGCGTGTCAAACAGGCCGCCGAGGCCCAAGGAGGGGCGGCTCCCAAGGGCTATGTCGACATCCGCGACATGGTGGCCGACGACGCCATCGACGCCATCAGCATCGCCACGCCGAACCACTGGCACACCCTCGGGGCGGTTTGGGCCTGTCAGGCCGGCAAGCACGTGTACGTCGAGAAGCCGCTCTCACATAGCGTCTGGGAAGGCCGGCAGCTTGTCGCCGCCGCTCAGAAGTACAACCGCGTCGTCCAGCACGGCACCCAGTCCCGCTCGAACCCCAACATCATGCGCGACATGAAGCTCATGCACGAGGGCTTCATCGGTGACATCGTGATGTCCCGCGGCGTCGTCTACAAGAACGGCAACCGCTACGCCATCGGCCACGGCCAGCCCGCAGCACCGCCCGAATACCTCGAATGGAACCTGTGGCAAGGCCCCGCCGAGGAGAGCGATTACCTCGCCAAGGAAGACGGGGGCGGCCTGTTCGTCCACTACAACTGGCACTGGTTCTGGCGTTACGGCAACGGCGAGATCGGCAACCAGGGCGTTCACGAGATGGATCTCGCGTGCTGGGCCATCAACAAGGGGCTCCCGGTGAAGGTGTACAGCTCAGGCGGCCGCTACGCCTGGGACGACGACGCCGAGACGCCCAACACGCAGTCGAGCACCTTCACCTACGCCGACGGCACCATGCTCGAGTTCGAGGTGCGCAACCTCGGCTCGTTTGCGGAGGCCGATGCGGGCTCGTGCACGAACAGCGCGTTCGGCACGAAGGGCTACTGGGTTCGCGGCAAGGGGTTCTTCACCTACAAGAACGAGCCCATCAAAGTCGATGAGCCCGAGCCCGAGTCTGCGGGCCACATCGGTAACTTCCTCAAGGCCATTCGCAGCGGGAAACCGGAAGACAACCAGGCCCCAGCCGAGGCAGGCCACATCGCCTGCGCCCACATTCACCTGGCCAATACCGCGTATCGGTTGGGCCAATCGCTCGAATTCGATCCGGAGAAGCAACGGTTTGTCGGCGAAGGGCATCGCAAAGCCAACAAGATGCTCAAACGCCGTTATCGCGAGCCGTTCTCGGTGCCCGAGATCGCCTAGGCCCAGTTCAGCGGAGTTCGTGTCGCGGGCGGCTCCAGGCCAAGCGGCCTCGGGCCGCCCGCGTTCTTTGCCCCACCATGGGTGGCTCGGAGTGCTCCCGGTGCCGCCCACGACATCGAGGGAGATCGCGACGCCATGAAGATCCCGCGACGCAGGTTCCTCAGCGCCACCGCCGCCGCTGTACTCGTTGCCGGCACCCGGGCCAAAGGAACCGTGTTCGGCGCCAACGCCCGGATCGGGATGGCGTGCATCGGGCTCAACGGCCGCGGCCGGGATCACTTGCACGCCTTTCTCAGCAGCAGGGAGTCCCAGGTGGTGGCGGTGTGCGACGTGGATCGCCGCGTCCTGAGTGGGGCGGCCCGGGCCGCCGCCCTCCGACAGGCCGGCGCGCCCGCGAAGTATACGGACATCCGCGAACTCCTCGAAGATGACGCTGTCGACGCCGTGAGCATCGCCACCCCCAACCATTGGCACACCCTCGCCGCGATCTGGGCGGTGCGCGCCGGTAAACACGTGTACGTCGAAAAACCGCTGTCCCACGAGGTGGCCGAAGGGCGGCGGCTCGTCGAGGAGGCGAAGAAACACAACCGGATTGTCATGCACGGCACCCAGCGGCGCTCGGGCGCGGACTGGATCAACGCCGTCCGGCAGATCCGGGAGGGCGTCATCGGCGATATCTACATGGCCCGGGCGCTCTGCTATAAGCAGCGCGATCCCATCGGGTTCGCGGCCCCCAAGCCCCCGCCCGACTACCTGGACTGGAGCCTCTGGCAGGGGCCGGCCCAGGAGCAGGAGTACTGCGACAACTACGTCCACTACAACTGGCACTGGTTCTGGCGCTACGGCAACGGCGACATCGGCAACCAGGGCGTGCACCAGATGGACGTGGCCACCTGGGGCCTGAACAAAGGCCTCCCCGTCAAGATCGCCAGCACGGGCGGACGCTACACGTACGGCGATCAGGGCGAGACGCCCAACACCCAAGTCGCCACCTTCACCTACCGGGACGGCGCCATGCTGGTGTTCGAAGTCCGCGGCCGCTACACCAATTCCGAGGAGGACACCCGCGTCGGCAACCTGTTCTATGGCTCCGAGGGCTACTTCGTCGAGCGCGATAAGGCGAGGCGCAATCGCAACCGGTTCCGGTTCTGCAACAAGAAGGGCAGGCCCATCCGCGTGAAGCAGGAGGACGTGGACACGCGGGGGTGCTACGGCAACTTCCTGCGCGCCGTGGCCAGCGGCGACGAACAGGACAACTTCGCCCCGGCCCTCGCCGGCCACATCGCCTCGGCCCACTGCCACCTGGCCAACATCGCCTACCGCCTCGGCCGGACGCTCGACTTCAACCCCGACACGGAACGGTTCACGGCCGACGATGAGGCCAACGCCATGCTCACCCGCAACTACCGGGGAGGATTCGAGTTACCCGCATAATGCGGCCGGGCTCCCGGCTCACGCTTCCTCCCCCCCGGCCTTGTGCCGCCGCCTCCGCCGGGCCTTCTGCCTGCGGATCTTCTCGCGGCGCACGGCCTCGGGGCTGGCCTCACCCAGAAGCCGCGCTTCGAGCAGTTCGCACAGCCGCCGCCGGGCATAGAACCGGTTGAGCGCCTGCGATCGGGCCTCCTGCGCCCTCACTTCGAGCCCCGTGGGCGCATGCCGCAGTTGGACGCACGTCGCCGAACGGTTCACGTGCTGTCCGCCGGGCCCTTGGGAACTGACGAACCGCTCCTCGATGTCAGACTCCCGGAGGTCGCAGGCGGCCATCCGTGCCAACAACTCGGCTTCCTTCCTGGCTGTGACGCCGAATTTCGGCATGCTCCTCCCCCCGGGCCCGCCGCTACCGGCCGCTCAGTGCCGCGATCGCCCGCGCCACCTCGTGCCGGTGTGCCTCGATCGGCGCCGGATCGGTCGCGAAATGCGTAAGATCCTCGCTCACGGCTTCCGGCACCTCCAACAGCGCCTCGTAACGCCGCCGCTCACGCGCGGACAGGCCCTCGCCGCGTTCCGCCAACCGATCCCGCAGGATGACGAAGTACTCGTAGTCCTCGACGCCGTCGCGGAGCATCTCCCAGCGGATGCTGTCCACAGGCCCGTCGAGAACCGTCTCGGCCTGGCGCGCAGTGGCGGCCGCCTCGGGCGGATAGATGAACCGGCCGTCGCCATTGCCCCAGG
>JAFGTL010000210.1 GCA_016934125.1 Candidatus Hydrogenedentota bacterium | reverse complement strand
TGGTGTATATGCTATTATACACCAAAAGGCGGCAAACTCACCACTTCTTGCTAAAACCCTCGCTCGTGACGCAGGCCCGCCGGGCACCTCGCGCTTGACTTGGCCGCCGTGCTTTTGCTACGCTCTTCACTTGCCAGGGCGGAGAAATGCCTTGGCCAGGTCGAAGACAGCCGGCGGCCGCAAGGCCTTAAACAACGCCTGCCGAGACCGCGGATCGAGATCGATAATCCTGATCGTTCTGTCCCGCACGGTCTCCCGGCCGTGCGGGTTTTCTTGTACAGGCGTTCTGAAGGGAGGTGACTGGATTTGCCGAACCCAGAGAAGATCGAAGCCATCGCGGAATTCAAGGAGCGGGTCGAGAAGAGCGAGATCGTCGTTGCCGCCAAGTACATCGGCATCAACGCCGAGCAGGCCACCGAACTACGCAGCAAGCTTCGCGAGGGGCATGTCGAGTTCAAGGTGTTCAAGAACACCCTCGTCAAACGCGCCCTCGACGAGCTTGGCCTGTCCGAGGCCGCCGCGTTCATGGACGGGCCCACGGCGTGGGCCTTCTGTGACGACCCCGTGGCCCCGGCCAAGACCCTCAAGGATTTTGGTAAAGAGGTACCCGCCGTCGACATGAACGGCGGTATCCTGAGCGGCAAAGTCGTATCCAAGGCGCAGTTGGACGCCCTGGCAAGCCTGCCGTCGCGCGACGTGCTGGTCGCGCAGGTCGTGGGCACCGTCGCCGCGCCGTTGCGCAACCTCGTCGGCGTGCTCAGCGCGCCCATGCGCAACCTGGCAAACGTGTTGGACCAGATTCGGAAACAGAAGGAAGAAGCCGGAGCGGCCGCGTAGCCCGTCCGGACATGAGAATCGGAGGAGTTTCTACCCATGGCAGAGAAATTGGACGCTATTATTGAAGAGATCGCGGGCCTGTCGGTGCTCGAGCTCAGCGAACTCGTCAAGGCCCTGGAAGAGAAGTTCGGTGTCGAGGCGTCTGCGCCCATGATGATGGCCGGCATGATGCCCGCGGCCGCTGGCGGCGAGGCCGCGGCCGACGAAGGCCCCTCGTCCTTCGACGTGATCCTGAAGGACATCGGCTCGCAGAAGATCCAGGTTATCAAAGAGGTGCGCGCGATCACGGGATTGGGCCTGAAAGAGGCCAAGGATCTCGTGGACGGCGCCCCGAGCCCGATCAAGGAAGACGTCGCCGAAGACGAAGCCAAGGAGATCCGCGAGAAGATCGAGGCCGTCGGCGCGACTGTCGAACTCAAGGGCAAGTAGGCCCGTTTGTCTTGGTGACGGCGCGGCAGGCGCAGCGGCCTGCCGCGCCGTTCCCCGCAACTGCATCCCGCCTTCGGCCCGGCCCGGACGGCACGTCCGCAGGCCGCATGTCGCGAGCATGGCCCTCGATGCTACGCCCCATATCGGACGCGCCAACACAACGGGTATGACGCCACCGAGCCGCCCGAAGCGGAATCGCCAGGGGGACTCGATATGCCGTCAGCGCGGACTCAAAGCCGCGCCGTCGAACGAGTCCGGAGTGCGTGATGAAACCGGTGATGTCGATCGGACGTGCCGTGTTGGGCACGTTCAAGGCCCGCGTCCGTTCTTCCCAGTTCATGGGGCCCATTCTGTTGGCCGTGTCCATCGGCGCAGGCGCGGGCCTGGCGGCCGTCGCCTTCCGCGAACTGGTGCACGGCATCGAGCACCTCCTCTTTGAGCAGGCCGGCGGCTGGGTGAAACTGGGAATCGGCGCCGCGTACACCATCCCGATTGTGGCCTTCGGCGGGCTGCTGGTGGGGCTGATCACCCGGTTCTTCGCACCTGAAACCAAAGGCCACGGCGTGCCCGAGGTCATGCTTGCCGTGGCCTACCAGGGCGGGCGCATCCGCGCCCGCGTCACGCTCTTCAAGGCACTGGCCGCGGCCCTCTGCATCGGCTCGGGCGGCGCGGCCGGCCGCGAAGGCCCCATCGTCCAGATCGGATCCGCCCTCGGCTCCACCATCGGCCAGTTCTTCCGCCTCCCCGACCGCCGCGTCATCCTCTCGGTGGCCTGCGGCGCCGCCGGCGGCATCGCGGCCACGTTTAACGCCCCCATGGCCGGCGTCATCTTCGCGCTCGAGGTGATTCTGGGCCGGTTCACCTCGATGGCCTTCGGGCTCGTCGTGCTCAGTTCCGCCACCGCCACCGTGGTCAGCCGTGCCATCATCGGCGACCACCCGGCCTTCATGATTCACTCCGAACACGGCCTCGCGAGCGGCTGGGAGATCGTCCTTTACGCGGGCCTGGGCGTCATGGCGGCCCTCGTCGCCCAACTCTATACCCGTACCCTCTACGGCATCGAGGAAGCCACCGACCGCGTCCGGATACCCGAGTACCTCAAGCCCGCCATTGGCGGCGCCCTCGTCGGCCTTGTCGGCATCTGGGTGCCCCAAGTGTTCGGGCTCGGCTACGACGTCATCGAGAAGGTGATCGACGGCAGCACGACCCACTTCGCCTTCGGCGCCCTCGTCGTGTTCTGCCTGGCGAAGATCCTGTGCACCTCGCTCAGCATCGGCAGCGGCGGCTCCGGCGGCATCTTCGCGCCGGCGCTCTTCATCGGCGCCATGTTCGGCGGCGCCTACGGCTGCGCCGTCAACTACCTGTTCCCCGAGCATGCCGGCGCCCCCGGCGCATACGCCCTCGTGGGCATGGCGGCCGTGTTCGCGGGCGCCGCCCACGCCCCGATCACCGCCATTCTCATCCTTTTCGAAATGACCGACAACTACCGCATTATCCTTCCGCTCATGAGCGCTACCGTGATCAGCACCTTCGTGTCCCAACGGATCTCGAGCGAGTCCATCTACACCATCAAGCTGCGCCGGCGCGGTATCCGGATCACCGCCGCCCAGGATGTCAATCTCATGGACGCCATCACGGTGCGCGACGCCATGACCACCGACTTCAGTTCCGTATCGCCCGAGATGCCCGTGCCCGAGTTGATGGCCAAACTCGCGAGTGAGAGCCTGAGCGGCTATCCGGTGGTCGACGAGAGCGGCCGGCTGGCCGGCGTCGTGGCCATGCAGGACGTTGAGGACGCCCTCATCGATCGCAATCCGGACAAGCTCACCGTCGCCGATATCTGCACCAAGAACGTCGTGGTGTGCCGGCCCGATCAGTCGTTGAGCAGCGCCCTGGCCCAGTTCGGCGCGCGCAATATCGGCCGGCTCCCCGTGATCGATCCCGAGGATCCCCGCCGCGTCGTGGGCATGCTGCGCCGTTCCGGCATCATTGCCGCATACGCCAACGCCCACAACCAGAGCGCCGATTTGATCCACCGCGTCGACGCGATGCGCGCCCTCAACGAGCGCAGCGAGACGGTTCTCGAGAAGCACGCCGTCCGCGCCGGTTCCCCGCTGGCCGGCACCCGGGTGCGCGACGCCGGATTCCCCGAGGGTTCCACGCTGACCGCGGTCGTCCGCGGCGACCGCACCATCGTCCCGCGCGGCTCCACGTTGATTGAGCCGGGCGACTTGCTCATGGTGCTGGCAACGCGGCAGAATGCGGGTGCGGTTCACAAATGGTTGAAGCAGCAGTGCTGACACGGCCACGCTGACGCGCCGCCGGTGCGGGCTGGCGCCGGCCGATGGGGAGAGGCCATGGAACGGACGCCGGACGCCAAGCGCGTCATTAATGCAATGGCGCCGATTCGCGTGTGCGATCTGGGCGGATGGACGGACACCTGGTTCGCCGAAACCGGCGCCGTCCTCAACATCGGCGTGTATCCCTACGCCGAGGTGCAGATCTACGTGCGCCATGCCCGGGCTCGCGACCCCCGGATCACCATTCACGTCGAGAACTTCGGCGATCGCTACCACATCGAGCCCG
>JAFGTL010000003.1 GCA_016934125.1 Candidatus Hydrogenedentota bacterium | reverse complement strand
CTCCCCTGAAGCCGCGCGCTCGTACTGCGATGGAGTTCGCCAGGGATTCCCGGACACGGCAATCGGGGCGCTCGCGTATGACATGATTGTCGATGCGGCCCGAACGGATAGTCCCTCGGAGTTTCTTGCCCTTTGTGAAAAGGCCATCGACGACACTCAGTCCCAGAGAGAGCGCCGCGTCGCCCTCATGCGTCGCCTGGACTACTACAAAACCGAGCGCCGGTTGGGGCGTGCCGCCCTCGACGTACTCCGCTTCTGGGCTTCCTACCCGGGCAAAGTCGACGAGTGCCGCCTGACCGACCGGTTCTCCATCATCCTGGGACAGGCCGGTTTCCGTCTCGAAGCAGAGGCGATCGCCGCGAGTGAGGAACCCGGCCTTGTTGCCCGGGCGTTTGTCGACGAACTCTCCCCACTCCTTCTCGGCGACCACGAACAAGGATCTCCGAGCGGCGCGTCGGACTCGTTCGCGTACGGCCGCTTCTACGTCGAGCACACCCCGAACCTGGACAAGCTGTGGGAAGCGGTCGAGAACGGGCCGGCATCCGAAGACAGGGCCCTGTTCCTCGCGCGCGTCGGCTGCTTGGCCGTGGATAGGCTTGACGCGGCGCGATCGGCCCAAGCATACGGCGAGTTCAGCCAACTTCTCGCTGAGGCCGTCGCCGCATCCGAAATCAAGCCCGACAGGATGGCCTTTCTGGAATCCATCAGTGCCGGTGTGCTGGCGAACGCCGAGAGGCTTTTCGGAAAGGCATGGCTGAATTCGGCAGGGAGTCAACGTGCAGGCACCACGATTCCGGCGCGCGAGGCACGCCGGCTTCTGACTGCGCTCGCCGATTGCCACGCGTCCTTGCTGTCCAGTACCGTCGAAGTCCAGGCGCACGCCAGCCCTGAGGTCATGCTCGCTGCTCTTGATGAACTCGTGGCCTACTGCAAGAGCGAAGACAGGCCCGAAGACGCCATCATCGGCTTCGAGCGGTTTCTGGCCGCGCACCCGGACTCGGCCCAGGCGCCGGGGGTCATGTTCCGGATGTGCCAGTTCCTCGCGGCGGACGCTGATGCGCCGAGCCGGGCCGTCGACGCGTATGCGGAACTCGCGGCACGTTATCCCGAGTCGCCTGAGACCCCCCGTGCCGTTCTCTGCATGGGCATGCTGCTGATCCAGCTCGAGCGCTACGAGGATGCGTATCTGGTGTTTCAGCAGTTCGTGGCCGATCGACCTTCGAGCGAACACGGGCCTCTCGCGCGTTTTCTGAGCGCCTCGTGCGAAGCGTCAATGGGCCTTCAAGAGGATGCCGAAACCCACATGCTCGAGGTGGTCGATCAGTTCCCGCAGAGCCCTGCGGCCCCACGCGCACTCTACTGGATGGCAAGCACCAAGATGGGCCGGCAGGAATACGCAGAGGCACAGGCCTACTTCAAGACATTCATCGAGCGCTATCCTGACGACAAGTACGCGCCCAGAGTGAGGGACTACGTGGAGCGACTCGAGAAGGTCGTTGAGCAGTGATCCGGTTGCGCTTTCGGGATGGGGCAGGAGACGCCGCGTTCAGGCGAGGCCGGTTGGGCGAGGCCCGGGGAAACGCTGTGCCCGGCCCGTGGACATGAGCATCCGCGTCGAGGGGCTCAGATCTCGCCCGAAAGGACGGTTGGCGTCGGGAGAAGCGGTGTGACAGCGACGGGGAGGATGAGGAATGCGGGAATTGGCAGTGCGTCAAGGGGTGGGAGTATCCGTCCTGGTAATTGGCCTTTTTGTGGTCGCACCCATCGCAGGGGCGGATGATGTCGCAGGGGCGGATGATGTCGCAGGGGCGGATGATGGAGAGTTGGAATTCGTTCGCGAGGCCGTGAAGGCGTCCTTGGCGAGCATTGAGGACATCACGTTCACGCGTCGGGGACTAAGCAATGCTGGCGGGGAGATGGGGAACCCGAACGACTTGAATTCGTATGGTGGAAAGCCAGTCGTTTTACAGTATGCAGATGGGCGGATGAGGGGCGCTTCGGCAGACGAGAGCTTTCGTCAGACAGTCGTGTACGATGGCTCTTGTACGCGGAGCTTGCTTGAGGCACTTGGACGTCCTGCGCCTCCTGCGGGACAAATCGCATTCGACAAGTTGGGCACCGTCATCCCAGGGCGCAGTTCCGGCGACACGTTTACACAGGGCATTCTCATCTTTTTGGGCACCGTAAATGACGGGAGACTGCACTTGGTGGACGCTCTTGCGCTGCCGAGCGCGCGGCTTGTTGCCAATGATGTGGTTGTGCGAGGGACGGCCTGCCATCGTGTGGAGGTCGAGTACGAAGGCGAGGATGGGGCGGGTAACAGAGTGGCAAAACGAGCGATCATTGACCTCGCGCCTGAGTATGGGTGGATGCCGATCCAAGTCGCAGAAGGCGTGATTCGCGAGGCAGATGGCACGTTCGGGATGCACACGTGCTACGTCGTGAACGAGTTTGAGGAGCATGAGGGCGTATGGTTTCCGGTGCGAGCGCAGCAGTCCTACCATGCAGATGGCCAGGAGTTGGGGACGAACTACTTCGCGGCGCTTGATGTGGTTGTGAACCAAGGGCTCGATGATGAGCTTTTTGCTCTTGACTTCCCGCCGGGTACCGAGGTTACCGATGTCGGAGCTCACGTAGTATTCAGGACAACCGACGTAGACAGTCTAGTCTATGAGGTCGATCAGTTGCTGGCGGTAGCGAGCGAGGACTCTTCGACGGATGCACTAGCGCCGGAACCATTTCCTGAGGGCGCAACGGTGACGTCGAATCCGGACGGCGCGCGGGAGAGGCCTCCGGCTCAGGAGGGTACGTCTTGGCTCCTGACGAGCGTGGTGCTCCTGCTTCTCTTGGTTGGCTGTCTCGTGTTCGTCCGCTCACGGTGAAGGAAGAGCCGTGACCGGGCGTCGTAAGCTGGCGTGGGGCGGAGAAGGCACATCCTGTGAATCCTGTTGATCTTGCCCAACTCCCGTCTTCTGCCCCGGTTCTTACCTCAATCCCGCTACGATACAGAGTCGCGCACGGCCGCCGTGGTCCCGTGTGGTGGAGTCTTCTTCGCAGCAGTGTCGGAGGGCCCGCTGCCTGGCGGGGCCCCCATGCTCTACTCTCGATCCCGAAGAGCAAGACCGTCTTGGCGAGGACTGAAGGATGCCGGGACGGAACCCGACGTGCGGGATGATGTGGTGGATTTCGTGAGGAGCCCGCATCGCAGGACGGACATCGCTCTTGGGAAGGTGCGGGGTGTGGTCATCCAAACTAAGTGACTCAGACACAGCTCCTTGCCCGTTTCCGTTGTGCCCCCACGAACGATCAAGACGGGCGTGAGTCACGCCGTCATACCGCTGCACCAAGTCCGGACACATGGCGGGGGCTTGGGCTGTCCGGCGTCGCGGCTTCGATTCCGGAAGGGCCGACGCCCGCGCGGAGCGGGTCAGAACGGGGCGCCGTCGGGATTGATGAAGGTGTCGCGGCCGATTCGTGGCATGTAGTACTCGTAGCAGTCGTCGAACTTGCCGTGGGCGTTGAGTATGCGCAAATAGCGGACGAGTTCGTTGGGTTTGACGAGGAAGAACCGGCCGTCGGGCCCTCCATCGGCGAACCACTTGAGGGTGTCGAGTTGCTTGGCCCAGTGGTACGCGGGGCTGAGCCGGTCGACGTGGACGGCGGCGAACGCCTGGTATCCGGGGCAGTAGGTGAGCCCGAGGTCGTGTTTGACGGCGAAGAATCCGGGGCCCGCTTTCCACGGCAGGGACTCGACGGCGGGCCGGGCGGCGTGAAATCCTTGCGCGCCGACATGCACGAATTCGCCGCTGAACGCGTTGCGCCGTTCGCCGATGTAGTACCGGTACCCCAGTGCCTGGACGGCCTGGATCTTGGCCCGGCGGGCCTGTTCGCGCTCTTTGAGATGCCGCTGATAGCCGTCCCAGTCCACGAAGTCGCGCCAGTCCACGGTGGCGCCGGTGCGCTTGACAGTCCATGTCGTGGGATAGGCGTAACCGCCGCCGTCCCACTCGGAGCCATAGGCGAAGTACTCGAGCTGGCCGCCGAGATAGCCGATGGGAAGGTAGGCCTCGCCCATGCGGCGCACCCACTCAGACCGCGCGGTCTCCATTTCGACGCGGAAGTCGTCGACGGTGAATTCGTGGATGATGCTGTCGTTGGGGAAGAGGGCGCTGACCCCCCAGTAGTGCATCATGGGCTCGATGTGCGGGGCTAGATAGCCCGTGAATAGCTTGTGGTACCACTCGGGGCAGTACTCGATGTGGGGCAGGTAGTATCCGAGACCGATTTTGAGCCGCATGGCGCGGATGTGCTCGAAGAGCGCAGGCAGGCTTTCCGAATAGCCCAGTTCGTTCGTGCCGAAGGTGTAGCACACGGCGATGCGGTTCTGATCCATGTTGTGATGGAGTTCGTCGTCGGACAGCTCGCTCTCCCATGGGGCCCGCTCGGGCTCCGAGTAGCTCAGCCGCATGGCGCGCTTGATGCTGGGGATGCGGGCGACGGCGGGCACGTCGAGCCGGCCCACGCCCAGCAGGAGGCAGTAAGGCCACAGGAAGTGGTCCCATTCGTCGCCGGCGGACACCATGTGGCGGTTGCCGAGCCTCTTGGCCAGGGCGGCCGCCTTCGGCATGTGCGCGATCCAATAGGGGTCGTACACCGCGAAATACCGGCTGCGAATGAGCCAGCCCAGGTAATGGGGGTCGAACGAGTGCCCTTGGTGGATCCCGTAGGCGATTCCACGGGCCTCCGACTGCCACCGTTCGAACACGCGGCTCGTCAGGGCCCAAGCGCGGTCGTCCGGGCCGGTGCGATCCACGACGCGCGTCGGCAAGGCGGCCGGTATTTCCGCCGGTTCCGTGTGCAGCAAGTCGAGCTGTTTCAGGTGGAAGCGGTCTGAGGCCAGCGCGACGGGGGTTCGGTCGGTGAAGGCAAGTTTTCGGGAGAAATAGATGTCGGGCCAGAGGTAGAAGTTGAGGCGCCCATAGAATCCGGGGGCCTTGCCGGCAGGATCGTTCCAGATGGCGCGTTCACGCGAAGGGTAGGTCGCGCTGCCGTACCAAATCGGGTATTGCTTCGTTTCGGCCCTGTCCCAATCGGCGATCTCGCCCATCACGCCGTAGGCGGTCCTGGAATGCGGAATCGCCTCGCGGTTCATCTCCAGCGGCTGGTCGTAGGCGTGTTGATGGGGAACGTACACGGCCTCGCGCGCGGTGATTTCCCATCGCTTCAGCAGTACCTCGTAGAGATCGAGGTAGTCGTCGAAATGCAGCGTTTCGGCCATCGCGCCGATCGGCTCGAGCATGGCGGCGGCGTGCCGCCCGAGGGTGCACCACAGCACATCGAAGTAGGAATTGACCAACAACAATTGTTCGAGGGCACGGCAACCGAAATACGGCCACTTGTTCCATCGGGGGTCGTCAAACTCGGCCCAGTACACGTCAAATGCGTAGCCCGCCTGCTCGGCCATCCAGGCGAACGTCGGCGCCACGGCTCCGCCGTCGCCGTACATGTGAGACGAATCCACGACGAGCATGGCCAGCCGCGTCCCCTTGGGGTAGTATTCCGAGTAGTATTTCCACGGTGCGCGGCCCGTCTCGTACAGGCCCGCCGGTCCCGCTGGGGGCTCCGCGCCGACCGCCGCTCTGGCGGAGCCGCCCCGCATCGAGAACACGCCGGGAACGGCCGCGCCCGTGGCGCAGGCCTCGAGAAACCGCCGGCGGTCCATGTCAGAATCCTTCGTCAAGGGCGGTCTCCTGTCCTATTTGATGCACCTGCGTAGGCTCCCCAGCGCTTCCCTTGATGGTCGTCTGCCCACGCATGATATCGGATCCCAAATCTGAAATCAGCCTCATGCGCATGATCGAGCTCGATAGGCCGGAACGCGAAGGTCTGAGAGTTGATCAAATCGTATCCGGCGACAGCAACCTCACGGAATCCTTCGACAACGCACTCGCCCGGCGCATACACCAGCGGCACATACACCTCCTGCGCCGCCAGACGCTTCTCCCGAAGATAGGCCCGCACCGTCGTCGCGCCCACCCGGTACCCTTCCTCCACCAGCGCCCGGTGGAGCCGCGAGCCCGTGATGCGCTGCTTCTCCGTCGTCCGCTTCGACCACTCCTCCAACAAGACATCGATCCGCGGCGCCACCGCCTCCAGCACCGGCCGCTCCCGCGGCGTTTCCTTCCGGCGCCCCGGCTCAACCTCGCCCCGCAAATAGCCCCGGACCGTGTTGCGGCTTACCCCCAGCCGGCGCGCCGCCTCACGAATCGAAACCTCTTCCCGATTCACCATCGTTCGAATCACATGAACCCGTGCCATCTCGAGCATCCTCTCCCCTCCGGATTCCCCGTGCCACACGGCACGGCCTGACCGGAGATTGTTAGCCCAGAGGGTGGGTCAGTTTCAGAGCGTTGGGTGGGTCAGATTCTAAGCGTTGTGTCCACTGCCGCCCGCGGCAAAAAAAGAAACGGGCCGGAACCGCAGTTCCGGCCCGACGTATCGGAAACTCGCTTGACCTCTCAACTTCTCCGGCCGCGAGTTGTTTTAGAGGCCCTGGAATGAGGTCTTCCGGGGCCTCCGCGGAAGGAGAAACGCCACGTGTGGCGCTGACCATCTAGATTGTATCACGAGGGCAAGCAGAACGCAAACGCCTAGGGGTCAACTGTTTACGGGTAATTCCACTTATCGCATTGTGGTCATTTTTACGGCCCGTTGCCATCCGGCCACCTTCTCCGCGCGTTCATCCTCGCTCCAGGCCGGCTCAAACACTCGATCCTCGCGCCAGATCCCCGTCAGCGCCGCTTTCTCGGGCCAGACGCCCGTGGCGAGCCCCGCCAGGAACGCGGCGCCAAGGGCGGTGGTTTCAAGGAGTTGGCCCCGGATCACCGGGATGCCGAGCACGTCGGCCTGGTGCTGGAGGAGGGTGTTGTTGCTGGCCGCGCCGCCATCGACTTTGAGCGAGGGAATGGCGGAGCCGGCGTCCGATTCCATGCTGGCGAGCACATCGGCGGACTGGTAGGCGATGGATTCGAGGGCGGCGCGGACGAGGTGGGCGCGGGTGGTGCCGCGGGTCAGGCCCACGATGGTGCCGCGGGCGTGCATGTCCCAGTGGGGTGCCCCAAGGCCGACAAAGGCGGGCACCATGTACACGCCGCCCGTGTCGGGCACTTGGCCGGCCACGGCCTCGCTCTCGGGCGCGGAGGCGATGAGGCCCAGTTCATCGCGGAGCCATTGCACGACTGCGCCGCCGATGAACACGCTGCCTTCGAGGGCGTACTCGACCCCGCCGTCGAGGCCCCAGGCGATGGTGGTGAGCAGGCCG
>JAFGTL010000209.1 GCA_016934125.1 Candidatus Hydrogenedentota bacterium | reverse complement strand
GGGGGCACGGAAGACACCTCAGGTGTCCCCGATGCTCATATCCGGAGCCGCAAAGGCGATGCCCACTGCCGAGAGGGGGATTCGGGACACCTGCGTCAAGCGCCGCCTCGGAAAAAGGCGGGACTGACGCCAGCGGAACCCCGCACGGAGCGAGCGACGCGCCCGAAGGGCAACGCGCCCGAAGGGCACGCCGGTGCCACAACAGACGGGCCGCGAATGGTCGCGCTGGCCGGGAAACCGCACCATAGCGGCATCCCGTTGTGGCACAGCCGCCCTCGGCTGTGAGTCTCGGCCGGAACCGGAGCCGAAAAGGCCACACCCGAAGGGCACACGCGCAGCGTTCTTCCGCCGCGCCCGAGGGTGCGCAGATTGCAGTGTCCGCCCGCTCCGTCCATAATGGCGAAGCGCGGCGCAGGCTGACAGGCGGGGGCCGAGTTCGCGGCGGTATGGGGCTCGCGTTCACCGCGGCAGGGAGGCGATCGTATGAAACTCCGTATCTTACTGTGTCTCATCGCCTTGCCGGCATTCGCCGGCCCGGCCGCTGCCAGCGAGTCTTCGCCCTTGGCCCATTGGGACTTCGACGAGATCGTGGGCGGCGTGATTCCCGACCGCGCCGGGGGGCACGACGCGGCCGTCGTGGGCGAGTTGCCTCTGGACGCCATCCAGCCGGGCATCTATGGCATGGCGGCGTACTTCGACAATGGCCGCTGGTTCGCCCAGGTGGCCCCCTCCCACGAGACGGCCCTCGAAGACGCGTTCACCCTCGTATGCGCCATCAAGCCCTTGTCCGTCGACGGGTTCCGCACGATCTGCTGGAAGGGCGATCGCACCGTGACGCCCCAGGCGGTGAATTACTACGTCGATCTGCGGGACGGCAAGGTCGAGTTGAAAACCAAGGACGCGGCAGGGAAATGGACGGTCTTCTCCACGCCCCCGGCCGTCGAGGCGGGTGCGTGGCATCTCGTGATGATCGCCTATGACGCGGGCCGGGTGGGCATCTGGGTGAATGGCCACCGCCACGAGGTGTCCGTCGCGGAAGATGGCGAGCGGGCCGGCCGGTTGCTGGCCAACGCATACGCCCTGACCCTCGGCGCCGGCGCCAACGCCCAAGGCACGGCCTATTCCTTCTGGGGACTCATCGACGACATCCGCATCCTGCCCGAGGTGCGCAACGGCTTCTCCGAGGAGGAGTTGCAGGACTGGCAGCGCCGCGTCGCGCAGTACGACGCCAAACTCCACGCATTCCGGGCGGGCCTCCTGTCGGCGCGATTGGACCAAGTGGCCAAGGGGCGCGACGCCGCCCTCCGGGCGGCCCCCATCCGCGAAGCCATCGCGGCCTCGGCTTCGCTGCCCCCCGCCGAAGGCGCCGCCGAACTCGAACGGATCGCCCGCGCCATTGACGGACTCGAATTCCGGCGCTTCTTTCAGCACAACGCCCCTACGCCGGACGCCCGCTTCATCGCGGCGCCCATGGGGGCCTGGGAACGCGCGGTCAAGCGCCCCCGTTTCTTCGAGCACCTCGATCCGCGCCCGCGCACGGTACGGATCGATGCGGCCCGCAACGAGTTCGAGGGATTCCAGGTTATCCTTGTGGCCAGCCCGGATGAGGATGTCCGGGGCGTCAAGGTTGACATCGGCCAGTTCCGCTGCGGACGCCACCGGCTCGGGCCGGGGCCTGTCGAGTGGGGCCGCGTGCACGCGATCCGCACCGAGCAGCCCGATATCCCCGTGGACTTCGTCGGCCCGATCCCGGACATGATCGTGGACGGCGAACCCGCCCTCGACATCGAGCGGGGCGACTTCACCCCCGTGTTCTTCCGGGTGTACGTGCCGGAAGACGCGCACGCCGGGCTCTACAAAGGCACGGTGCGGTTCACGGCTGGCGGCACGGCCGCCACGATCCCCGTTCGGCTGCGCGTCCACCCCTTCACGCTGCCCGAACGCCCGACGCTGCCCATGGCGTTCTCGTTTTTCGAGAGTTTCTACTGCGATTGGTATGGATGGGACGGGTTGACGGCCGATCAACGCCTCTATCTGGCCGAATTCCTGATGCGCTATCGGATCCCGCTGAACAACATCTACTCGCACGACTACTGCTATCCGCCCCCGGCCGAACTCGCAGGTCTGCGCAGCGCGACGAACTTCTACACCTCGAAGTACTACGGCGCCGCGAAACCCCTCCCGCCGGACGAACTCGAGCCCGTGGTTCAGGCCTATGCCGAGGCGCTGGACGACGCGAAAGCCGCCGGCATCGAGAACGACTTCTACGTCTACATCTACGACGAGATCGCGTTCAACCGGGACGGCGTTCCCGCCGCCAGGCAGTTCACCGAGGCGCTCCGCGCGGCCCGGCCCGGCGTGCGCCTTATGCAGACGTCGTTCCCTGCGCCCGAGTTCGAGGATCTGTTCAATGTCTGGGTGCCCATGTTCCAGGGCTTCGCGCGGGCCGAAGATCGGGCGTATCTCGAACGCCTCCGGGCACGGGGCGACGCGATCTGGTGGTACGCGGCGGACGCCCCTAAGCATCCGTGCCCCAACTTCTTCCTCGACTACCCCGTGTTCGATTGCCGCATCATCGGCACCCTGAGCTACCTGCACGGCGTGCAAGGCGTCCTGTACTGGAGCATCAATCGCGAGTGGAAGACCAACCTGGACATCCGGGGCGAGTGGCCCGGCGCAGAATGGAAGCCCTACATCTTCCACATCCAGACGGGCGCGCGAAAACACAAGAACGGCATGGGCAACTTCGTCTATCCCGGCCCGG
>JAFGTL010000208.1 GCA_016934125.1 Candidatus Hydrogenedentota bacterium | reverse complement strand
TCATGAACGACAGCCGCTACGGCCTCACCGCGTCGATCTGGACGAGCGACGTCGAGCGCGCCGTCCGCATCGGCGAACAGATCGAGACCGGCACCTTCTTCATGAACCGCTGCGACTACTGCGATCCCGGCCTGCCCTGGACAGGCGTGAAAGACACCGGCCGCGGCTGCAGCCTGTCCCGCTACGGCCTCCTCCAGCTCTCCCGGCTCAAGAGCATGCATCTGCGCACCGAACTCCCCGCCTGACGCGCCGCGGCTCGCCGCCAGGCGTTGTGGTGTTGGCGGGCGGTTGGGTGCCGTGGTATCGTGTCCGGCAGTACGGATTTCGCGCGGCGACCACGAGGAGATCCCCATGTTTCTCAGAGGCATTGTCGGCTTGTTGTTTCTGGCTCTGGGGGCGGGAGAACCGGGCGGTGACGCCGGGGAGGCGGCGATCTCGATTCGCCCCTTGACGCCGATGCCCTTCACGGCGGGCACCGGCGAGAAACCCCAGTCCAAGGTGTGGCGCCATGCGGGTAATTGGTGGGCGGTTCTTCCTTGTTCGGCGGGCACAAAGCTGTGGCGCCTTGACGACACGGAATGGGTGGATGTGCTCCATTTGGCCGATTCGACGACCGTCAAGGCGGATGTCCGGGCGGTTGGCGAGGTGGCGCATATCCTGCTCTACGACGGGGTGGATTCCAGGTTGGTTTCGGTTGAGTACGATGCCGGCGCCAACCGGTACGCGCCGTGGTCGACGCGGCCGCAGGCGGTGCGTATCCCGCTGGAACCCGCCGCCGAAATCGCCACCATCGATGTCGATCCCTCAGGGCGTATGTGGTTGGCCTCGGATGATGAAACCGCTATGCACGTCCGGTGGAGCGACGCGCCGTATGATGCGTGGAGCCGGCCTATTGCCCTTGCCACGGACGTGTCCGCGGATGATATCTGTGCCATCACCGCGTTCCCGGACGGAAGCATGGGGTTCTTGTGGTCGAATCAGACGACCAAACGTTATGGCTTCCGCGTACACGCGGCAGGCGCGCCCCCCGAAGACTGGGCGGCCGACGAGATCCCGGCGGCCGCTTCGGCGATCCCGTGGCACAATGGGATGGCTGATGACCACCTGAACATGGCCGTCGCGTCGAACGGCACGCTCTATGCCGCCGTGAAGACGAGCTACGATACGGAGGGGTATCCGCTCATCGCGCTGCTGGTGCGGCGCCCTTCCGGGGCCTGGGACCGGATGTACAGCGTCGATGACAAGGGAACCCGGGGCATCGTGCTGCTCAACGAAGAGCAGAACACGGTGATGGTGGTCTACACCTCGGGCCGGGCGAACGCGATCGTGTGCCGGGCCTCGGACGCAACGCGGATCGCCTTCGGGCCCCGGCAGGTTTTGATGCGTTGCGAGACGAGGGCCAACAACGCCACGAGCACCAAACAGAACGTCACCGACGAGGTGGTGATCCTGGCGTCGCGCGAAGGCGTGCTGGAAGGCGCACGTGTGTGCTGGGAAGGGCAACGCAAGTAGAGCGGTGGAGCGCGGCAAGAGGGCAGGCGTCTGCGCACCGGACTCCCTGCCTGACGCGCCGTTTGGGTGGGTATTGAGTGCTGACATTGGAGGGGGAACGGCCATGCCGGAAGCCAGTTGTGAAGATCTGCCGAGCGGGAAGCGAATCATCCGCCATTTCGATGAGAGCGGGGCCCTCGTGTCGGAGATGCACGCCTATGAGGCGCTCGACATCGCCATCCAGATCGACTATGCCAACGGCGCCAAGGTGAACGAGACGTATTTCTCGAAGAGGCGGCTGGTGACGCGGAAAACCTACGAGAAGGCCCGGGCCGCGTACAGCGACATGCCGCCCGCAGACGCCTCGCTCGAAGACGAGAACGCGGAGCTGCTGCGGGCGCTGGCCCGGGAACGCCGGGAGAAGGCCCGTGCGGCACGGGCGCGCGTGCCCGATCCCGAACAGGCCCGCGCCCACGACGCGTTCTGTGAGGAGTTGATGGCGCAGGGCGCCCACGAGGACGCCGGCCCGTGGCTCGAATCGCGCTCGCACACCCTCGGCGAGAAGACATCGGCCGCGAGCCGCAAGGTGGTCGAGCGGCTCGAGGGCCTGGGCTGCGTCCGGATCGTCGCGTGCGACATTCAAGACGAGGGAGACGCCTGCGAGAACACCGGCCACCTCGTCGTCGAACTCCCCGAGGACGCGTCCGCACGGGCGGCCATCTTCAAGCAACTCACGCGCATGGCGCGTGCTCTGGGCTACGACGGCACGCCCGACGACGGCCAGCGCTACGCCTACATCAAGCTGGACTGACGGGCTCAGGCGGGCCTCTCGCGCGGATCCTGCGTGTCTGAAGGGCCGGCACGACGGCGGCCGGCCCGCGCCCGATCTCGTGCTGCGCCCATTCTTGACGCCCTGCGGGGTTCTGTCTATACTCGCGTGAGATTCAGCCGGCCGCAACGAGTCCCGGATACGGTTGGGGGTGTCTTTATGGGAGATACAGCGGGAACCTTAGCGGGCATCGACATCGTCATTGTGCTCATGTACATGGTGGGGGTGTTCGCCCTGGGCACGTTCTTCGGCAAGTACGTCAAGAACGCGGGCGACTTCTTCGTGGCGAGCCGGGCGCTGCCCTTCTGGGCCATCGGCATGTCCATCGTGGTCAGCGATATCGGCGCCATGGACTTCGTCGCCGTAGCCGGCGGCGCCTACACGGACGGCATCGCCGTGGCCAACTTCGACTGGATCGGTTCGATGCCCGCCATGGTGTTCGCGGCCTTCGTCTTCGTGCCTTACTTCTGGCGCGCGGGCGTCTACACCATTCCCGAGTTCCTCGGCCGGCGTTACAACATGGCCGTCCGCGTGATCCACGGCGGGATCTGGGGCGTGTTCCTCCTCACCATGTTGTCCCTCATGCTCTGGGTGACGGGCGATCAACTCAGTAACACCATCCTCGGCTGGAATCCCTACGTGGTCATCTGGCTCATGGTGGCCATCACCGGCATCTACACCTTCTCGGGCGGGCTGTCGGCCGTCGTCATGGTGGACGTCGTCCAGCTCATCATCATGTTCGTCGGCGGCATCGCCTTGCTGGCGCTCAGCATGTGGGAAGTGGGCGGGCCCGCCGAAATGCAGCGCAAGGTGGCCGAACTCGAGCCGCGGATCATGGTGGAACTCGATGTGGGCGACGAGCGCCTCATCGAAGAGAACGCTGTGGCCGGCGCGCTCACCGGGGCGGGCTTCGAGGTGCTCAAGACGGAGCGCGTCCATGAACCCACCGGCGAACCCACTAACCGGTTTTTCGCCCGGGTGACGTCCGTCGAGTTGCCCCAAGTCCTGCGGCAGGTGCAGGTCGATCTCGACGACAAGGGCAAGCGCATGCCCAAGAACGAGGCCCGCCGCATGGCGCTCATCCGGCCCGAGGCCAAACGGGTGGTCACGGCGGCGCTCGCCCCGCTGTGCAGCGGCCCCGAGCACGTCGAGGTAACCGAACTGACCACCTACGGCGGCCATTTCAAGATCCTCCTCCCCCACGACACCGACAAACCCTATCCGTGGACGGGGATCGTGTTCGGGTTGGGCATCGTGCTCGCCATCGCCTACATGAGCGGCAACCAGGCCGTCGTCCAGCGGACGCTCGGCGCCCGCTCCGAGTGGGACGCGAAAGGCGGCATGCTGTTCGGCGGGTTCCTGAAGTCCTTCATTCCCCTCATGGTGGCCGTGCCCGGCTTGTGCGCCCTCGTGGTCGCGCCCGACCTCCACGACGCCGAGCGCGCCGTGCCTCACATGATCGCCACGCTCCTGCCCCCCGGCCTGCGCGGGCTCATGTTCGTCGCCCTGTTCGCCGCACTCATGTCGAGCGTCGACTCGACGCTCAACTCGTCGAGCACCATCTGGACGAACGATCTGTACGGCCGCCTCGTCGAGGCCATCACGGGGCGGCCCATGAGCGAACGGCACGGCCTTGTCATGGGCCGCGCGTTCACCATGGTGTTCATCATTCTCGCCGGCATCATGGCGCCGGCGGTCGGCAAGGCCGAAACCCTCTACGTGTTCGTGCAGACGGCCCTCACCATCTTCCAGGGGCCCACGCTCGCCATCCTGCTCCTCGGCATCGTCTGGCGCCGGGCCACGCGCTGGGGCGGCCTGGCCGGGCTGGTGCTCGGCGTGTGCTTCACGAGCGTGCTCAACTGCGTTGACGGCCTGTTCCCCTCGGACGATCCCTTCCTCTTCATCGCGTGGTGGTCGTTCGTGTTCTCGTCGCTCGTCACCATCGTCGTCAGCCTGATGACGCAGCGCGAACCCGATGAGAAGATCCGTGGGCTGGTGTGGGGGCAGGTCATGAAAGACGGGGAGATTCAGCGCGTCCTCCAGGAAAGGGTTTCGTAGATGAGCAACGAGAAAGACACCTCCTGGCTGCCGCAGCAGTTGCGCCTGATCCAGGGCATCGCATTCGTGACCCTGGCCGGCGTGGGCGTCTCGTGCGCGTTGCTG
>JAFGTL010000207.1 GCA_016934125.1 Candidatus Hydrogenedentota bacterium | reverse complement strand
GGCGAATGTGGCCGCCAGGGTCAGCCCGCGCAGCCGCAACCCAACGAGGAGCGCCATGCCAAGGGCTGTTTCGGCGAAGATCGCGCCTACAGCCGAGATCTTCCAGAGCAGGGGCTCCTCAAAGACGTGGTAGTAGGCGATCTGTACGGCGAAGTCGGCGAGATCGAGCGCTTTCAGCGCCGCGGCGACGACAAACAGCAGCCCGAGGATCCGCTCAATCCATATCGAGTACTTCATGGCGGTATTCTCGCAAACGAACGGCATCGTGCGCAATACGGACGACTTGATCGCACGCCCGCCAGCCTCTAGGATCGCCGGTTGATCGTCATTCATCCACGGAACGATTGCGCGGTCGCACGAAAACCGCCGATTCGGAAGGAGCATGCTGCATGGACGCCCTGAACGCCGTTCACCTTCGCGTCGAATACAGGGAGAACCCGCTGGGAGTGGACGCGAGCCAACCGCGATTGAGCTGGATCCTCGAGGGAACCGGGCGGAACCGCCGCCAGTCCGCCTATCGGATCCTCGTGGCCTCGAGCATCGAGCGGCTGAACGCGGACGAGGGCGATCTGTGGGACAGCGGCAAGGTCGAGTCGAACCGGACAATCCACATCGAGTATGGCGGTGTCCCGCTGCCCTCGCGCACGGCGTGCGTCTGGAAGGTGCGCGCGTGGGACGAGTCGGACAGGCCCGGCCCGTTCAGCGAACCGGCCCGCTGGACGATGGGGCTCCTTGAGCCCTGCGACTGGCACGCAACGTGGATCGGGTATGACGAGCCCCTCGAGCCCGAGGTGCGCGGCCCGGAACCCCTGTCGCTGGATGGATACCACTGGGTGACGACCGACGAGCCGGCCGAACCGGGCTCGACACTCGCGTTCCGAACCGCGTGTCCCGTGCCCCCGGCACGGCCCCTGGCGCGCGCGCGGCTCGTTGCGGCCGCGGGCGGGCAGTTCAGACTGCTGATCAACGGGGCGGAAGTGGGCGGCAGCGATGGCCGGTTCTGGGCCTGGCAGCGCCCGGTGCAATTCGATATCACGGCGGCGCTGAAACCCGGCGACAACGTCATCGCCGTCGAGAACACCTTCGCCCACTGCCCGGCGCCGGGGCTCATCGCCCGCCTCATCCTCGAATTCGACGACGGTGAGTGCGTAGAGTCGGGCACGGACGACACGTGGCGCGTCGCTATCGCGCCGGATGAGTCATGGCGTCTGCCCGGATTTGGCGACAGCGCCTGGCCGGCCGCGCGCATCGCGGCCAAGGCGGGCGAAGGCCCCTGGGGCACGCTGCGCCCGGCGCCGATGGAGATCCCGCCGTGCCCGTATCTTCGGAAACCGTTTACGGCCGCGAAACCCGTCCGCCGCGCTACGGCGTACGCCTCCGCGCTGGGACTCTATGAACTCCGCCTCAACGGCGTGAAGGTTGGGCGGGACATGTTTACACCCGGCTGGACAGACTACGCCACGCGGGTTCTGTATCAAACCTACGATGTGACGGAGTTGATCGAGCGGGGCGAGAACGCGCTGGGCGCCGTACTGGGCCACGGGTGGTATAGCGGCTACCTGGGCTGGGAGCCGAACCGGGGCCACTACGGCCAGCATCCCCGGCTCCTGGTGCAACTGGAGATCGAGTACGCGGACGGATCGGCCGATGTTGTCGTGAGCGATACGAGTTGGCGGGCGAGCCACGGCCCCATCATCGGCGGCGATCTCTACATGGGCGAGCAGCACGATGCGCGGCGCGAACGCCCAGGCTGGGATCGCCCCGGCTACGACGCGTCCGCCTGGCGCCCGGCGGCGGCCGCTGCTCCTACGGACGCCCTGCTCCAAGCCTATCCCGGCGTGCCGGTGCGGGCCGTCATGGAACTGGCCCCGCAGTCCGTGAGCGAACCGGTTCCGGGCACGTTCGTGTTCGACATGGGCCAGAACATGGTGGGCTGGGCGCGACTACGCGTCACCGGCGCACCCGGCGACAAGGTGCAGCTCCGGTTCGCAGAGATGCTGAATCCCGACGGCACCGTGTACGTGGAGAACCTGCGCGGGGCTCGCTGCATCGACGAGCACTGGTTGCGAGGCGGGGCCGAGGAGGTTTGTGAGCCGCGGTTCACGTTTCACGGGTTCCGGTATGTCGAACTGACGGGCTATCCAGGCCGGCCCGGGCCAGACGCGGTGACGGGCATCGTGGCCCACTCTGACACGCCGCCGGCCGGCTCATTCGAGTGCTCCCATCCCCTCATCAACCAGCTTCAGTGCAACATCGTGTGGGGGCAGCGGGGCAATTTTCTCGAGGTGCCCACGGATTGCCCGCAGCGCGATGAGCGCCTCGGCTGGATGGGCGACGCCCAGGTGTTCGCGCGCACGGCCTCCTTCAACATGGACACGGCCGCGTTCTTCACGAAATGGATGCAGGATGTCGTGGACGGTCAGTCCGACTCGGGCGGGTTCCCGAACGTGGCGCCGCGCGCCGTCGTCGAGAACGACGCCGCCGCCGCGTGGGGCGACGCGGGCATCATCGTGCCGTGGACGATCTATCAGTGCTACGGCGACACGCGCATGCTTGAGCGCTATTACGGGCCCATGCAGGGCTGGATCGAGCACCTCCGGGCACGTTACCCGGGCCTGCTGTGGACGACACCCGTCCCGGGTGTGGGCGAATACGGCGACTGGCTGTCGAACGATGCCGACACGCCGAAAGACGTCGTCGTCGCGGCCTATTTCGCCTACAGCACGGATTTGCTGGCCCGGATCGCGCAGGTGCTGGGCCGTTGGGACGACGCACGCCGCTACGCCCGGCTGTTCGAGGAGATCAAGACCGCCTTTGTCAGAGAATATGTGGACGACGACGGCCGCATCCAGGGCGCTACGCAGACGTGCTACGTGCTCGCGCTGCGCTTCAACTTGCTTCCCGAAGAACTGCGCGCCGCGGCCGCAGCGCATCTCGTCGAGGACATTCGAGCGCGAGACGGACACCTCTCCACGGGGTTCCTGGGCGGCGCCTACCTCATGCCGGTGCTCAGCGATGCCGGGCATACCGATGTGGCGTACGGCCTGGTGCAGAACGAGTCGTTTCCCTCCTGGGGATACTCGATCCGGCACGGCGCGACCACGATCTGGGAGCGGTGGGACGGATGGACGGAGCAGAAGGGGTTCCAGGATCCGGGCATGAACTCGTTCAACCACTACGCCTACGGCGCCGTGGGCGAATGGCTCTATCGCTACGTAGCGGGCATCGATCTGGATCCGGCCGCGCCCGCCTACGAGCGGATCGTCATCCGGCCGCGGCCCGGCGGCGGGCTCACGCACGCCCGCGCCGAGTACGAGTCCATCCGCGGCCGGATCTTCAGTTCCTGGCAGATCCAGAATGGCCGCTTCTGCCTCGACGTCACCATCCCTGCGAATACGGTTGCGGCCGTCCACCTGCCCGCATCGCCCCCCGAGGCCGTCACCGAGAGCGGGAAGCCGGCCGCCGCCGCCGATGGAGTCACGTGTACGGCGAGTGAAGGCGGTGCGGCCGTGTTTCAGATCGGTTCCGGGACGTATCGGTTCGAGTGCCCGGTGGAATGACGCGGAACCGGAGGAATCGCCTGGAAAACCGGCGGTTCGATCCCTGTGATCCCAGTGGGGTTTGTGCTATGCTGGCCTTTCCCGAAGTCGGGATTGTCTGCCTTTGGCCAAGGGGTTCGCGCAGTGCGGAAGGCGAGCCGAGGATGTCCGTAAGAGGAGCAGGGCTATGAAACCGATGAAGAAGGTATATCTCATTTCCAACGGCGATCACCGCGATTCCGCCGGGGTCGTCTGCTGGCCGAAACAGGAAGCGACGCTGCGGCAGGTTCGGGCCGCGTTCAGGAAGCTCGGCGTCGACACCGAGGTGCTGACGAAATACGATCCGAAGCGCAAGCATGGGTTCGTCACCACGCAGCGCGAGGGCGCGGCGATCCTCTCGAAGATCGAGCCCGACGCCCCCATCGTCGTCGTCCTGAGTATCTGGGCCTATGCGCACCATGTGTGCGGCCCCCTGATGACGCATAGCGGGCCCATCCTGCTCATGGCGAACTTCGACGGCACGTGGCCGGGCCTGGTGGCACTGCTCAACCACGCCGGCACCCTCGATCGACTCGGCGTGAAGCACTCCCGCGTGTGGTCGGAGGGCTTCGAGAAGGATGAGGTGTTCATGCAGCAGCTTGCCGGCTGGATCAAGACCGGCGAGATCAAGCACAGCATGGCCCACGTCACGGACGCGGCGAAGCTGAAGCTGTCCGGCAAAGCGGTGGCCTTCGGCAAGGAACTGGCCGCGGACATCAGGAAGAACAAGCGGATCATGGGCCAGTTCGACCCCGGTTGCATGGGCATGCTGAATGCCGTCATTGATCCGGGCAAGGTCGGGGCGCTGGGTATGCCCATCGAGTACATGAATCAGTCCGACCTGGTTGCCGAGATGGGCCTCGTCTCCGACCGAGAGGCGCAGAAACACCTGAATTGGCTCCTGCGTAAGGGCGTGTGGTTTGACTGGGGCCCCAATCCCGAGGAGAAGCTCACCCACGCGCAAGTGATCGAGCAGATGAAGATGTACTCGGCCGCGGTGCGGATGACACAGCGGTTCGGGCTGAGCGCAGTAGGCATCCCCTATCAGATGGGGCTGGCGCGGTGCTGCGCGGCGTCGGATCTCGTCGAAGGCATGCTGAACAACGCGGATCGCCCCGACGTGCGCGACCCCGAGACGAAGCAGGTGGTCAAGAAGGGGCAGCCCATTCCCCACTTCAACGAGGGTGATCTGGGCGCAGGCATCCCGCAGGTGCTGATGAACGACATCTACCAGCGCAAAGGCATGCCCCAGGAAACCACGCTGCACGATGTGCGCTGGGGGGGCGAGTTCGACGGCAAGTTCGTGTGGGTGTTCCTCATCTCCGGCGGTGCGCCGCCCGCGCACTGGGGCGGCTGGAAGGGCACGAAGGTGTACCGCCAGCCCAAGATGTACTTCCCCCTCGGCGGTGGCACCTGCTCGGGCGTGTCCAAGCCCGGTGTCATCACCTGGGCCCGGTTCTACGAAGCCTACGGCAAGATCGGCATGGACTGCGGCACGGGCGAAGTCATCGCCATGCCCGACGAGGAGGTGCAGAATCGCCTCGACGCGACCACCCCGCAGTGGCCCATCGCCAACGTGCATGTCCCGGGATACGGCCGCGATGAACTGATGGCCTCCCACATGTCGAACCACATCGTCGTGGGATACGGGGATATCCTCCAGGAACTCGTCGCCACGTGCCTGCAGCTCGGCATCCCGACACGGGTGGCCGGCGACGCGCGGAAGGCCCTCAAGTAGATCGAAACAGCAAAGCGGCGGCGTTGCCCGGATAGCGGGCGCGCCGCCGCTCTGTATTCAGCCGACGTCGCTTCAGAAGAAGCGTTTCCAGCTCAGGCTGATGCCCGGCCCGGAAAAATCGTCTCCCTGATCGAAGAAGTAGTTCTGCTGCACGTTCATCGAAAGGACGCTGTGCCGCGTCACGGGCATATCCAGCCCAACCGCCACGCCCGCACTCCAGGGGTTCCAGCTCTCGCTCTGCTTGATCTCGGACAGCGTGCCGATCGGCGGAAGCCCCGCCTTCACCTTGGCATCGAAGCTGAGGTAGTTCCAGTGCAGCGTGGTGGCGACAAACGGCCTTGTTCCCTTGAGGCGTTCCTTGAGGGAATCGAACTCGTGGCGTTCGACTACGCCGAACGGGAAGAAGGCCACCCCCGCGCCGATGAAGAAGCTCTGCCGCTTGATCTCGACGTCGGTGTGAAGCGGCAACAGAAACAGAATGCTCGGATCGGTGGCCCTGGTGCACACCTTCCCGGACGAAAAGCCGCCCTGGACGAAGACATCCCACCGCTTCGACAGCACACAGCCCACGCCCATGTAGGGCGTCCAGATCAACAGATCGTCCCGCTGATCTCCAAACGTCTTCACATCGTCGAATCCCGGCGCCAGGAACCGGAACGTCCGGTTGATCTCGGAATCGATCTGCTTCTGCGCATCGTCAAGTCGCGGGTGGTTGTTCGTCGAGCCGAACATCACGTACCACCGCGAGGTGTCGGCCGCCGGAGCCCCCCCGGAATCGTCCCCGGGGTTCCCGACTTCGTCGGCTACGCTCCCGAGCGATGCGGTGAGCGCGAAGAACACGGCAACAAGGCCATGAAGGAGGGGTAGGCGCGTGCTGCGCAAACGAGTCGGGCGTAGTGCAGCCCAGTGCAAACGCGGGCATGTCATGAGCGTGTCCCTTTCATTCCCCGAACCCAGCGCCAGTGTACGGCGTCGTGTGCCGTATTTCAATGGGCTTCTCGTGTCAACGTGCAACCCGTACGCGGCGGCGGCGGGGCTCAACTGCTGCCGCACGCCGAGGTAGATTCTCCAGTTCCTCTTCGGTACCATGCGGTGCGAACTGACAACCTGCGGCATATCGAGAATGGAGGTTATGAATGGCGGCGTCGCGCGAAACCCTCGAGGCACAACTGAACGACTTCGACCCCGGCACCAGAAGGGCCGCACTCGAGGTACTGGCCGACTTGGCCCGGGAGGGTCGCATCGAGCTGCCCGAGCCCGGCCGCCAAGTGAATATGCACTGCCACACCTTCTTCTCGTTCAACGGCTACGGCTATTCGCCCAGTTGCCTGGCATGGAAGGCCCGGTGCGCGGGCCTCGCCGCCGCGGGCGTAGTCGATTTCGACGTGCTGGACGCGGTGGACGAATTCCTCGATGCATGCCGCGTGCTCGACCTCCGTGGCTGCGCGGGCATCGAGACGCGCGTATACCTCGAGCCGTTCGCGACGCGGGAGATCAACTCGCCCGGCGAACCGGGCATCACGTATCACATGGGCGCCGGGTTCCCCACCAGCACGGCCGGCGACCCCGTCATGGCCGACCGCCTGCGCCAGATCGCCCGCGGCCGCAACCTCGGCATGCTCGAGCGGGTGAATGCGCACCTCGCCCCTCTCGAACTCGACTATGATCGCGATGTGACGCCCCTGACGCCCTCCGGCAACGCAACCGAACGCCACGTCTGCGTCGCCTACGACCGCAAGTCACAGGACATGTTCCCCGACGACGCCGAGCGCGCGCGGTTCTGGGCGGACAAACTCGGTGTCGATGCCGCGAAAGTGCGCAGCACCCTCGACGATCCGCCCGTGTTCCACGGGCTCATCCGCTCAAAGCTGATGAAAGCGGGCGGCGTAGGCTACGTCAAACCCGCGGGGCCCGACTTCCCCCGCCTCGAGGAGGTCAATGCCTTCTCCCTCGACGCCGGCGCCATCCCAACCCTCACGTGGCTCGACGGCTTCAGCGAAGGCGAGCAGGCCATCGACGAACTCCTCGACGTGATGCTCGGGGCCGGGGCCGCCGCCCTCAACATCGTGCCCGACCGCAACTGGAACATCCCCGATCCGGAACTGCGCGCCGCGAAAGTGGCCAAGCTCCACGAGATCGTCGCCATCGCCGAGTCCCGCGGCCTGCCCATCCTTGTCGGCACCGAGATGAACGCATACGGACAACGGTTCGTGGACGACTTCGACGCCCCCGAAATGGCGCCCCTCGTCGAGCCCGCCCTGAACGGCGCGTATCTCATGTACGCTCACACCATGATGCAGTCCCGCCTCGGCATGGGGTATCTGAGTTCGTGGGCACGAACCCACTTCGACTCCGCCCGGAACAAGAACGACTTCTTCGTTCGGCTCGGCAAGACGCTCGCGCCAAGCCACGCCAACGCGCTGGATCGACTCGGGCCAGAAGTGGCCCCGGAACAAATCCTCGTCGAAGTCAGCGGCTGAGCGTAGTGCAGGCCCCGCGCGCACCGGGCGCCCCAAGCCGGTTCAGCCTTGCTTGGCCCACACCTCGCTCCCCGCGCAAATGCGGCCCTGCTGATACCAGAAGAAGTCGACACTGCGCGAGTGATACATGTCCGGCCGCTTGAGGATCGTGAATCCGGCGTCCATCTCGCGCACCCGGTTCGTCGCCTCATGGTACGCAGCCGCCGTCACCCCATATCGCCCCGCGTTGGGCCGCCCGCCCCGGCCCTCCGGGATGAACCGATACAGATGCCAGGCATGCAGCGCCCCGCCCGCGGCGCAGTAGTCCTGCAGAAACGCCGCGATGCCGCCCAGTCCGCCGATATTCTCCGCCGTGACAACCGTTGACACCGTCGTCGAGATCCCCGCATGCCGCAGCCGCGCCAATCGCCCCATCACGACGGCCTGATGGCTCCCGCGATAAGGGCGCATGGCATCATGAACGGCCGGATCCATCGACTCCAACGGCAGTACGTACCGATCAATGCTGTCAATCCGCTCGAAATCCTCGGGCAACGCGACCCCGTTCGTGCCAACCTGCACGAAGAAACCGGCCTCCTTCGCCTTCCGCGCCAGCGCCACCACATCGTGAGGCCACGTGAACGGCTCTCCCCCGCCCAGCACCAGATTCCGGATCGAGCGCTCCGCCAGGATGTAATCCTGCACGGCCACGGCCTGCTCGAACGTCATCGAGGCGACGGCGTCATCCGTCACGCAGAAGCCGCAGTTCATGTTGCAGCCCGAATGAAGGAAGACAACCGCGACTTCATGCCCGTTCACCCGGGGCGTCTCATCCCGTTCCATATGGCCCCATCCTAACAGGGAGTCTTGCCGACCTCAATCACGACGCGGCTCCGGAACGCCGCCCGGGATGGTCCTGTCAGTGCTGTGGACACATGCCTGGACGGTGTGGGATAATGTCAAACAGGTTCGGGGCCGATACAGGCGGAGACGGGCTGATTCCATTCACTCCGCAGCGGGCCTCGCCCCATTCCTGCGCGCCCGTAGCTCAGTTGGATAGAGCACCGGCCTTCTAAGCCGGGGGTCGTGCGTTCGAATCGCACCGGGCGCGCCAGTTCAAACATATCGAGAACGGAATCGCCGCGCACATCCCCTACCTCCTATTCGGCACGTCGCGTCCGTATACGGCGCGGATTCATGCGGCTCCCGAGTCCGGGCGCTTGAACCAACCTCCGCTTTCTGGTTAACTCCGGTAGATTCGTTTCGAGAATCCTGTTGCCGGCGTCGCGGGCGCAGTTCCGCGTTTCTCTCGGGTTGTGCTTCAATGGGGCCCCGTGTCGGCTGCTCTGGAGACTGGATGATGATTGTGTCGGCCATCTTCGCCCTCTCAATCGCGGCGCACGCAACGCTGCCGACGCCGACGCCGCAGCAATACGACTGGCACGAGCAGGAGCGGATCATGTTCGTTTGCCTCGATCCCTGCACCTGGCAAGGGCGGGAGTATGACGATCATTCGACGGATTTGGCAGATATGAAGCTGCCCAAGCTCGACACGGAGCAATGGTGCGAAGCGGCGGTATCCTGGGGCGCAAAGGAGATCCTCTTCGTCGCCAAGCACACGGGGGGCTTCTGCTGGTGGCAGACGGATACATCGGACTACAGCGTGAAGAACATCGCCTGGAAGGGCGGCGAGGGCGACGTGCTCGTCGAGTTGGCGAAGTCCTGCAGGAAACACGCACTCACCATGGGGATCTACGTCTATCCCGGGGATGACACCTGGGGTGCGGGCATCGGCAGCGGCGGCAAGACGAAAGACCCCGGCAAGCAGGAGGCCTACAACGCAGTCTTCCGCCAGCAACTGCGCGAAACGCTCGAGCGCGCGAGGGAGTACACCACGGTTTCCGAGGTCTGGTTCGACGGGAGCTGTGTGATCGAGGTAGGCGATATCATCGAGGAATGCGCGCCCGATGCCGTGGTTTTTCAGGGGCCCCACGCGAGCATTCGGTGGGTGGGCAACGAGAAGGGCCGGCTGGATGCGGCCCAGGCTTGGAGCACGTTGTCCCGGGAAGACCTCTCGACCGGCACGTCAACCGCCGTGCACAGCACGCCCGAAGGCGACGCGTGGGCGCCTCTGGAGATAGACGTAACCCTCTACGACCACTTCTGGTTCTGGGCGGAGGAGAACGAGCAGAAACGCAAGTCTCTCGACGAATTGATGCGCGTCTACTACCAGTCCGCGGGACAAGGCGCAGTAATGCTGCTCAACTCCACCCCGACAACCGAGGGCCTGATTCCCGAGGCGGATATGACGCTGTATCGCGCGCTTGGCGCGGAGATCGACCGCCGCTTCGGCACACCCCTCGCGGACACGGCCGGCGTCGGCAATACCATCGTCCTGAACCTCGGGCACACGACGCCGGTCAATCACGTCGTTGTCATGGAGGACTACCGGCTTGGCGAGCGGATCCGGGCATTCGAGATCGAAGGATGGAGCAAGAAGGGCGGCTGGCAGGTGCTGGCCACAGGCCATCACGTAGGGCGCAAACGCATCGTCTGGTTCGACGACGCCGCCGCGTCGAAGATCCGCTTCCACGTATCTCAGGCCGCCGCCGAGCCGTCGATTCGGAGTCTCGCCGCGTATCACGTCGACGGCGTGCGTATCCGGCCGGAAGGAGCGTTGTCCAGCCCGTGGCAGCAGTGCGGCGCCTGGGCCAGAGCGGCTTTTGAGGGCCGAAAGGCTGCGATCGAGATCGACTTGACGCCCTTCATTACCGAGCCCGGGCAGTATCAGGTGCAGTTCAAGACGGTTGATGGCAGGAGGCCGCGGTGCGAGGAGGAGGTTCTCCTTCAGTCCGGACAGGCCTCAGCCCCGGGCATCCTGCGCAGAACAGAAGGCGAGCAGAACACCTTCGACGTCAACCGAACAGCCGTCATTACGGATCAGGCCGACATCCGGCTGAAGGTGGTGCTCAACGGGAAACCGTCCGAGGGCATCGTCCTCATCCGCCAGCGATAGCGAAGGATAGCGTTGACGGGCGCCCCCAATCGCCTGCTTCGGCCTATGACTGCCCTGAGCCCCCTCCGGCCCGGCGCGCCAGCCTCATTCATGCTCCCATTTCACGATCCAGGGGTCATCGGTGCGTTCTTGAAAGGCCCGGAGTCTGTCTTTCAATTCAGTCAGCACCGCGGCATGGCCGGGATCCTCGGCGAGGTTGTGGACTTCGTCGGGATCGGCTTGCATGTCGTACAACTCGAACGCGGGCCGCTTCAAATACGCGTCCACGGGGCGTTTGCCGAAGGTATCCAGGCCGCGGCGCACAACGCCCTGCCACGTGTCGGACTCCCACAAGTCGGACGCGAAGGGGTAGTCGAGTCCGTGGGCGATGTTCCAGATGAGCTTGTACTGGCGATTCTGCACGACGCGCATGGGGTAGTACATGGTGATCTCGTGGAACGTGTGGGACGCGTAGATCTCATCCCAGCCGGCGGGGTTCTCCTGTTCGAGCGCGGCGAGGAAGGAGCGGCCGTGAAATGCGGCGCCTTCGGGCATCGCGCCTTCGGGCGTCGCGCCCACATAGTCGAGCACGGTCGGGGTGATGTCCGCCCAGGTGATCATGGCGTTACACGCACCGCCTGCCCGGGCCTGGTGGGGATTGCGGACGACGGCGGGCAGGTGCATGCCGGGATCGTAGAGGGTGGTCTTGGCGCCGGGAAACGCGATGCCGTTGTCGGACACGTAGATGATGAGGGTGTCATCCCAATGGCCCGTTTCGTTGAGGATATCGATCAGGCGGAGCAGGCCCGTGTCGCAGCGCTGCACGGAGCCGTAGTACTTGGCGAGTTCCTCGCGGCATTCCGGGATATCGGGCAGATACGAAGGCACGATCACATCCTTGGGATCGACGGGATCGGAACCCTCCCGGCGGAAGGGCCGGTGCGGTTCGGTGGTGCAGAAGTAGAGGAAGAAGGGCGAGTCGTCGCGGGCGATGAAATCGCGGCAGGCGTCGGCCATGGCCTTGGGCGAGCGCCCGCGAATCGGCACATACTCCCCGAAATGGAACACGGACTCGGGCGCGACGTGGTATTTGCCGGCCGAGCACGTGCGGTAGCCGGCTTCCGCGAGCAGCACGGGCAGGCTGCGGACGTCGTCGAAGGCGGCGAAATGGTGGCAGTCGTGCTGGTGTCCGTACTGGCCGCTGGCGTGATTGTAGAGTCCCGACAGGATGACGGATCGGCTCGCGCTGCAACTCGCGGACGTGCAGAACCCGTTCGTGAGCCGGATGCCGTTTTCGGCCAGCCGATCCAACCCGGGCGTCTTGATCACCGGGTTGCCGTAGCACCCGGCATCGTCCCGGCCCTGATCGTCAACGACGTAGACGAGCACATTCCGCGGCCCGCCGCCTGCGGCACCGGCTTCGGCCGCGCCCGGGCCGGCCTCGGCCGCGCCCGCGCCGCGCGCCAGCGACGCGGCCGCCGTCGTCAACCCTACACTCTTCAGGAAAGTCCTGCGATCGGGGGGCGTGCTCATCATCGTCTCCTTGGCTGGGCTCACGGCGTCGGCGCGAATAACTCATCGTCGACGTAGCGCTCGTCTTCGGGGTTCGGCACGCAGAAGTAGGCCGCCACCGCGCCGGGATCGGCGAATTCCGTGAGCCGGAGCGTGCGTTCGGGCCCACCCGGATACCACACGCCGGGATCCCACACCTTCACCGTGCATGCCATGCCGCCAGGCCGTACGCTGTCGTCGGGAACGGGCCCGGCCACCGAATCGACATCGAGCGTGAGCAGCCGGGGCTCGATGCCCGCCATGCCCTCGTTTCCGGCGGGGTTCAGGGCAAACAACTGCGGCCCCCGCATGATGGCCACGCGCCCCGCCTGCGCCCTCCGCCCTTTGACGAGGCGGCACTCCATGGGCAACTCGAGCTCGACGGTGTCGCCCGGCTTCCACACGCGCCGGAGGGTGTAGAACGTGCCCGCCTTCGCCGGCTCAGCCTGCGCCTCGCCATTCACGGCGACACGGGCTCCTGCGCACCAGCGCGGGATCCGTAGCGAGAGCGCGAATTCGGCGTCCGCCGCCGGGGACACGTGCACCGTCACGCTCCCCGAGTTCGGGTAGTCGGTTTCCTGGCGCACCTCGACGGCCGTGCCATCTTCGAGGGCCGCGTTCACCGTCGACGCGGTGTACAGGTTGACGAGCAGGCCGTCAGCGGCCCGATACACGATGAATCGGGGCAGATCGGCGAGCCCGCGGCGGTAGTTGTTCGGGCAGCAGTAGCTGTCTTTGGTGAAATACACACGGGGCGCCTCGAACGGCGAGTAATAGCGGATCCGGCGGCCGTCAGGCGACTGCGCCGCGAAGAGGGTGTTGTAGATGGTACGCTCCATGAGATCGCCGTACAGCGGGGCGGGCTTCTGCCGCAGCAGTTCGTCATAGAACTTGAGCATGTAGGTGGACGCGCAGGTTTCGCCCAGGTTCGACATGCCCGCCTGCGTATCATGCCAGCACTCGTGATCGCCGCATGCCCCGCTGATGGCCAGCCCGTTGCCCTTGAGGATGAAATCCAGCACGCCCTGTGTCGCGGCGTGCAGGCCGGCGTCCTTCCCGTCGGGATCCAGCCGGAGTTGGACGAGGCACTTGTCCACATAGGCGTACACGTGCCCATCGATCGCCCCCCACCGGCCTTTCACGATGGGCTTGCGCCACTCGGCCACGTGCAACGCGTCGAGGCAGAAGGCGCGGTATCGCTCGTCGCCGCTCTGCTCGGACAGGCACAGGAATGCGTCCGCGAGGCCGGTGATCGGCATGGTGGGGCTGATATCCGTGTCGAACACGTCCGGGGCCGGCGTAGCGGTGAGCCGCGCGATGAGGTAGTCGGCCAACCGCTTCGCGCCGGCCAGCGATTCCTCTTTGCCGAACAGTTCGTAGTCGCTCGTCAAGCCGAGCACGAGATAGGCCATCTCGTGGACGTCCCACAGCTTGGCGATCCGGGCATCCTCGCGCATCATGCCGAGGTAGCCGTCGGCCTCCTGCGCGGCCAGGGCCGCGTTGACGACGTGTTCCTTGCGCTCGATGAGGGCTGGGTTCTGCGTATGGCGCGCGATACGCGCCATCGCGTCGATCAGCATGCCGAGGCCCACGAAGCCGCCCGGGGCGTTCCTCTCCCGAAACGGCTTCAGGAAATCCCCGTCCACATCCAGTTTCATCAGGTTATTGTCCACCGTCACCTGGATCCGCCGGCCCATCTCGCCGCCTACTTCCACGGAGTCCAAGTCAACCCGCTCCAACTCGTATGCCTGCGCCCACGACGCCATCATCAACACCCCTCCCGCCATCGCCAACGCCTTGATTGCCTGCCGCACCGCCATACCTCCCCGTTCCCGGCCCCGTCACCGGTTGATGTGCCTCCGCAGCTTGACGTCTTCAGGATATCCGCTCGAAACGGCCCGTTCAATTGCCGGCGGGGCCGCTGCCGGCGGGGCCCCGATCCCCGTGCGCGAGCGGTTGCCAGGCTTACGGGCAAAGCTGTTGCAGTCTGTGGCCCGGCGTGCTAGATTGACGGCAGGAAATCCGACTCAGTACTCACAGGCGCGATGGGAGAGAGGTAGTGCCGCGGCAGTCGATCGCACTCAGCGGCGTAGACTCGGCGCGTGTTTCGTGCCGGCTCCGGCGAGGGGGTGTGCTCCTCGCAGTGTTCGCAATTGCCCTTGCCTGCGGCTCGTGCGGCCGCAATGAAGCACGCGTTTGCGGCTTTGTCTCTGTGGAAGCGGGACAGAGCGACGAGGACACTCCCCGTCCACGTACGCGACGCTGGCTGGCGGATGGTTCGTTGGTTGAACTCGTGCCCGTGGATCCGGATCCAGATTCAGGCGACGCGTGCACCTGGCGGCTTCGCCGGGGCCCTGAGGATGGCCCAGCCCTCTACGACGTGACGGCCTGCACGTCTACGGTGCCCTTCCGACTGATCTTCAGGCGCGCACCTCTTCCCGATGGCTCATTCATCGTCTGGGGCAGGTTCGACTCGCCCTTGGTTGCCGGCTCTGTGGCCGAAGTCACTGTGCTGCCGGATGCGCCAGATAGCGTGGGCCTCGAGTTGCGCCGCTCCCCCCCGTCCCCGGGCAGCTTCGCTGACAGGGGCTTCCGTGCGCGATTCACCGCATCGGGGGATCTGGTTTGGGCTCAGAAAGACGTACAATGGGCTCGCCTGAGGCCCTATGAAGGTTCCGTCGGGCTGGCCGACGGAGGTGTGCTCTATGCGGATCGCCTGTCGGAGTTCGATGCGGACAGTCTCAAGCGGCTGGGCGTGGAGAGCCTCGGCCCCGTGAGAGATGACGAGTGGCTCATTCTCAGAACCGGCAGGCGAGGCGAACTGCTCTGGCACACGACCATCAAGGCCAGAGGCCAGATCCAGTGCTTTGTCAGCGCCTTTACCGACGGCTCACTGCTTTTGTTCGGGTATTTCGCTGGAATGATCGCGACGTGCGGGAGTGTCCCGCTCAACGTGTACTCCTCGGGGCACAATTCCGCGCTCGGTGACTTTGACTTGTTCCTCATCAAGATCGCTCAAGACGGCACCATGGCCTGGGCGCGCTTCATCGGCCCGACGGGACTCGAGTGGCCAATGTACGACTGGCTGCTCGGTGATGACGGCAGCGTCCTTGTGCTCGCGATCTTCGCCGACAAGGTGGAGGTGAGCCGGGGCCAGCCGGACTCGGTGGTGCTCTCAGACGGCATCTTCGAACTCGATGTGTCACTCATGGCGGCCAAGTTCGACGCCGACGGTTCGTTGCTTTGGGCCGAGGTGTGTGGATCCGGGTGGTCGGAGTTCTTGCTGAAACCGACAAGCGAAGACAACCGCTATCTAGTCACCGGCCGTGTTCGTAGGGAAGCCTGCTTCACACGGCTCGACGGTTCGTCCATCACCTTTCCGGCAGACGGCCAGGGCGGCCGGTTCGAGGCCATCTTCGAGACGCGCAGCCAATAAATCGTCTCGATGGGCCGTGCCAGTCTGTATCCTCCGCCGTGCGGAACTGCAAGACACTCTGGAATTCGGGGGACACGTGGTCGCGTCGAGGACTCCGCTTGGCACATGTCCCCCGAATTCCGTCTTCGACGCGTCTGCTCTCACAACACCTTCCCCGCATGCTTGGAGGCCGGGCGGTGGATGGCGTATCCTATGAGCCCGCCAGGGCGACTGGCCTGAAGGCAGGCCGCGCTACGGTGCGGATGAAAGGACGTCATGAAGCCGAGACTCGCAATCACGCTTGGAGATGTTAACGGGGTTGGCCCGGAGATCCTGCTGAAGGCGTTGTCCAACCCGGCGGTGTGGGATGCGTGCGAGCCGGTGGTGATCGGCAGTGTGGGGGCGCTCGAACAGGTGCGGAGCGCGCTGGCCGGCCCGGACACGCCGGCGTTGCGGGCGGTGGCCGTGGCCGATCTCGTTGCCGCGGGCGGGCCGGGCGCGGTGCCGGTGGTGGACGGCGGCGTCGAGGCGCCGGCCGTGGAGCCGGGCCGGCTCGATGCCGAGGCGGGCCGGTGCGCGGTGAAATGGCTGCGGCTGGGCGTGCGGCTGGCCATGGACGGCACCGTAGGCGGGATCGTAACGTGCCCGCTGAACAAGGAAGGCATTCACCTCGCCGGATTCGCGTATCCGGGACACACGGAGATCATCGCGGAGATGACGGGCGCGCCCGACTACCGCATGTCGCTCTTCGCGGATGGGTTGCGCATCGTGCACATCACTTCGCACTGCGCGCTGACTGAAGCGATCGCGCAGGTGCGCGCCGATCGCATCGCCACAACGATCCGGATTGCTGACGACGCCCTGGGCCGGCTGGGCCTCGCGCGGCGGCGGATCGCGGTGGCGGCGCTCAACCCCCACGCGGGCGAGGCGGGCGCCTTCGGCACCGAGGAGGCCGCCGAGATCGCCCCCGCCATTACGGCGTGCCGCGAAGAGGGGATCGACTGTTCGGGGCCGCATCCCGCCGATACGGTGTTCTCCCGCATGAATCTCGGCGAGTTCGATCTGGTGGTGGCCATGTATCACGATCAGGGACACATTCCGCTGAAGCTGGTTGCCATGGATCGGGGCGTCAACGTCACGTTGGGAATCCCCATCGTGCGGACATCGGTGGATCACGGCACGGCCTACGACATCGCGGGCAAAGGCATCGCGCGGGAAGACAGCCTGCTGGCGGCCATCGCGTTGGCGGCGAAACTCGCCTCGCCGGAGGCGGCGGGGCGCCGGGATTGAGGATATCGTGAACAGCATTGCATCAAGGGCCCGGCAATGGGCCGTCGGCATTTCCGCGTTGGCGTTCGCCGCCACCGCCGCGTACGGGGCGGACACCTTCCGCAAACCCGCGCGTACGTATCCCGTCGGGCCCCATCCCTGCGCCATTGTCGCGCAGGATCTGAACGGCGACGGGAAACCGGAGATCGTGACGGCGGATCGGGGCACGCTCGTGAATCCGCGCCAGGAGAAGCCCGCCAACGATGAATTATCCTTGCTCGTAGCGGGCGAGGACTTGACGTACACGCGGCAGACGCTGCGCTCCGGATTCGCGCCGTACTGCATCGTCGTGGCCAACATCGACGGCCGCAAGGCGCCCGACTTGGTGGTGGGCAGTTTCCACGCGGCCCGGAACCGCAACATCACCGTGTTCCGCAACCTGATCGACAACCTCGTGCCGGTGTACTTCTCCGTGCCCGATAACCGGGTGGGCTACGAGCGCATGGCGGACGAAGACGGCCGGCCCATATTCACGAAACCGGGCATCACCTCGCTCGCGGTGGGCCACGTGGATCACGACGGATACCGGGACGTGGTCGCCACGGGATGGGCGAGCGACGTGCTCGTGTATCTGCCCGGCCACGCGGAGGATCTTCTCGGCCCTCCGCGCTTCATCCCGGCCGCGGGCGGCCCGCGCGACGTCGAACTGGCCGATCTCGACGGCGACGGCGAACTGGACTTGGCGGTGACGTTGTACAGCGTCAACGAGGTGGGAATCTGGAAGGGCGACGGGACGGGCTCGTTCGCCGAGGTGGATCGGTTCAGTAGCCGGGATTCCCTGCCGCACAAGATCGAGGTGAGCGACATCAACCGCGACGGGAAACCCGACTTGGCCGTATCGCACTGCTACGCGGGCGACTCGATCGTGCTCTTCTTCGGCGAGGGCGGCCTCCGGTTCTCCGTCTCCCAGGAGATCCTCCTGGCGGACGCCGACGACGGCCGCGCAGCCGCGCGCCAGGTTCTCGAACACGAGATCCGCGACGTGCTCGTGGAGGATCTGAACGGCGACGGCAAGCCGGACATCGCCGCGGCCTGCGCCGCGTCCGGCAAGGTGATCGTGCTCTTCAACGAGTCCTCGGACGGCGCCCTGCCCCTGGCATTCCGCCGAGAGACGTATTCCTTCGACGGCGCGGCCCCGCAGGCCCTGTGCACCGCCGACTTCGACGGCAACGAGAAGCCCGATCTCGCCGTGGCCCTGTGGGGAACCGGCGGGGACGCGGTGGCGCTGCTGCTGGCGCGGTAGACGGCGGGCGACTGGGCGCTATGCGGACGCGGCCCGCAGGGCGCGCACCTGCCGCGCCAGTTCCCGATACCGCGCGGGTGGCAACGGCGCGCCGCCGAAGCGCACGGCGTTGTACGTTTCGACAAGACACGCAACCGCTTCGAGATCGCCCGCGGCCGTCGCCTGAAGATCGGCGAGAATCTCGCCGGCCGTTTTGCCCCGGCAGTCGGCGCCGTGCCGCTCGAGCCGCCGCTTCAGGCGGCGGTAGAGGTGGAGCGCGCGGGCCTGATCCGGCGTCAGCAAAGCGCGAGGCCCGCGCTGGCGCCGCCCCCGCCTGCGAAAGGCGAGAGCGACGGCGCCCACGCCGCACAGGGCGAGCGCCGGCCAGAGCAGCCGGCGTGCCCGGGCCGCGTATCGGCCGGAACGGGCCCCGCCGGGCCCGGAGGATTCGCCGGGATCGAGCTCGAACCGCAAGAGGCCCAACGCGAGATTGCGCAACTGGCTCACCTGGATCCGCCCGCGGTAACTGATGATGTCGCGATACCACACCATCTTCGCGTTGAGGATGTAGCGCGACAGCACCTGAGCGAACGTGCCCAGGGGGCCGCCGTCGAAGGATGCGCCCGGCGGCGACGGATCGAAGGTTACCCACCCGATGTCGATGAAGTACACCTCCACCCAAAGGTGGGCCATGGACTTGCGGACGATGTAGCCGCCGTCGCGTTCGCTCCACTCGCCGCCGCGATAGCCGCTGGCCACGCGCGCCGGAATGCCGATGCTGCGCAGCATGAGGGCCATGGCGGTCGCGTACAGCTCGCAGTGGCCCGTTTTCACGTCGTTGATGAAGGCATCGATGGCGCCCGCCCGCGGAAGCTGCGGCACATCCAGCGAATACGCGTAGCCCCCCTGGGCGAACCACTCCCGAACCGCCATCACCTGATCGTACACCGTGCCGGCATCGGCGGTGATCGCCTGGACAAGCGCGACCGTCTCCGGCTCGAGGCTGTGGGAGGTGAGCACGAAGTGATCGTGGCGGGGCATGACGCGCCGGTAGTCGGCCGGGGCCGCCCGGAGTTCGTCCGGCCCGAGTTCCAGCACCTCCGACACCACATCGTACTGAAGGTGGCCGGTAGCGAACGGGCTCCTGACGGTGAAGTTCTGCCGGGGATCCCAGACGAGGAGGCGCGCGGCGCTCTCGGCGCGCAAGGCGTACGGGAGGCAGGGCAGTCCGTCCGGCGCGGCGTCATCGAGATAGATGACTTGACGCACCGCGCGCACGCCGAATCGCTGGGGCGTCCGGACGACGCCGCTCCGGCCGGCGTTGCGAAACTCGGGCTGGGCAACGCGATCGGCGAACCGCTGGGATGTGCCCAGGCAGTCCCACTTGGTGCCAATGTACGTGTCAAACGACGTTACGCGCCAGAAGAGCTCGCCGGAGAACTGCCCGCCGGGCTCATCGGGGAACTCGACGCGCATGATGGGCGCGGGATCCGGCGTGATCCGGCCGGATTGGCTCACGTCGACGACTGACGAGACGCCCGTGGTGGCCGAGAGGCGGTTGCTGCGGCCCAGCAGGCCGGCCTCCATCCGGGGCGTCACGAGGAAGAGCCCGAGGGCCAACGCGACGCATCCGACGCTGAGCCCGGCCACGGATCCCGCTACGTGAACGCCCGAGAGCTCACCCGCGCCCGCCCACGCGTCGGCCTCGGAGGCGCCCATGGGGAGGATGTCGGGCGCCACGGCCGCTCTACGGGCCGGACGCCCCTCCTGGGCCGCCAGGTATTCGCCGCTCACCTGGATCGAGAAGAACGACCACACACCCGCCATCAGGAACAGGGCCATGGCCAGGCCCAGGGACGGGCCGGGATCCTGGGCGCAGGCGCACACCACGAGAAAGAAAGTCATGAGCACGATCTGATAGTAGTCGCGCTGGCTCTTCTGATGGAGCACTTTATGGGCCACGATGTAGAGGGTGAGCCAGGTGACGGCGTTCAACAGGCTGAACGCGAGGGCTGCGGCCAGCATGGATGCCCCGTAGAACAGGGCAAACGCGCTGGTAGCCCACCGGTATAGCGGATGCCGCGCGTCGAACCGCTCGGCTGCCGGGGCGATGAGCAACAGGACCGCGGGGAGCACGAGCAATGCCGGGCCGTACTCGGGCGTGGTGGCCAGGGCGAGGTGCCCCGCCACCACGAGCGCAGCCGTGCTGATTCGCAGGCCCAGTGACACCCGCCTAGGCATGGATCACCTCCCGCGGATCGAGGATCCGCGCGCCGCCGGCCAGCCGCGCGCCCCATCGGGCGGGATCGGGCGAGCAGAACAGATAGACCACCCGCCGGGCCTCCTCGAAACCCATCGCACGGGAGAAGGGATCGTCCGCCGTAGGCGGGGCCGCGTCGAGCCGGGCCAGGAAATCGAGGACCTTGAGGGCCTGGGCCTTGCCCTCGTCGGCATTCAAGCCGCCGGACGCGGTGAGCAGCGACACGCTGTAGTGCCGGTTCAGGAGCGTCACGGCGAGCGATGCCACCAGCTCGATGGCCTCCTCGAACCGTTCCTCGAAGCCCTCGAGATCGTCGCGCCGCGAGTCGAGCACAAGCAACACCGATCGCGAGGTTTCCTGCTCGAATTCCTTCACCATGAGGTTGCCGAGCCGCGCGCTCGCCCGCCACGCAACATATCGAAGATCGTCGCCGGGCTCATACTCGCGCAGGCTGAAGTACTCGTCGCCGTCGCGTTGCGAGGAACGGGGGGCATCGCGCGTGCCCGGAGCGCGATCCACTATGGCCGTGCGCGCGGCCTTCACGCGGGGGTAGACGACGACTTCGGACGCATCCGACACGCGCACACGCGCCTCAACCAGGCCGAAGGGGAATGAACTGACGAATTCGAGATCGGGCAGGCGGGACACGCCCCGCTTCTCAAACCACTCCGTCATGGTGAGATGGGCGGCCTTCCGGGCGGGAATAACCAGGGCGTATCCGGCGGAACGGCCCGGCCGGGCCGTACTCTCGATCCGCACGGAGATGGCCGGCAGCATTCGGCGCGGATTCTCGATGCGGGCGGACACGGCGAACCACGTTCTCCGATGAACCGCGTCCGGCGCGATCCGGACAAGCCGCAGCCGGCCCAAGTTCCACCGGGAAAGGAGCCAGGAGGCCAGTGCGAAGCTGGCCACCCCCGCGAAGATCAGGTAGTAGAGGTTCTCGCCGGTGTTCCACGCCGCCAGCAACACGAGCGCGGCCGTCAACAGCAGCACCTGCCCGGGCCGGGTTAATCGACGTCGTCTTGTACGGTTACGGAAGGCCATGGCGCCCCCTCGGGCGTCCGTCTACTGCGGTACGGGCGCCCGCTTCACGACTTCGCGGACGGCCTGTGCCCGGGCACGCGCCGCGGCGATGGGATTCCCGTCGCGCGACTTCACCAGCACGCGGTGCGACAGAACGGGAATGGCCATCTGCTTGACGTCGTCGGGCGTCACGTATTCGCGCCCCTCCACCAGGGCCCGCGCCTGGCACGCTTCGAAATAGGCCAGCGACGCCCGCGGACTCGCCCCCAACTGGATGAATTCGTGGGTTCGGGTGCCCTGTACGATGGCGAGGATGTACTCGGCGACGGTTTCATCGACATGCACCTCCCCGACGCGATC
>JAFGTL010000206.1 GCA_016934125.1 Candidatus Hydrogenedentota bacterium | reverse complement strand
CTCCGCCACGTCTTCGATGCCCATACCGCCGCGGTGGAGGGCCCCATCTCCGATCGGTGGGGCACCTGGGTTTCCGCTTTTATTCCGATCACCGATCCACGAACCCGCGCGCTCATCGCCGTCCTCGGCATCGACATCGACGCGCAAACCTGGGTGCGGGCCACCCGCCGCGCCGCCTTGCCGCCGGCGCTGCTTACGCTCGCGCTGCTCCTCATCCTGCTCGCCCGAGCGAAGTGGGCCCCGCACCGCCCCCGGCTTATCGGAGAGCCCGATCAGCGTGCGCCACACGCGCAGCCGGCACTCGTCGTTGCCGCGGGGCTCGCCCTGACGGCGTTCGTGGGGTGGACGGCCCACCAAGGCGAACGCCACAGCCGCGATCTGGCCTTCGCACAAGTGGCCGCAAGCCGCGCGGACGCCGTGGCCCAGACGCTCTACAGCCTCCGCGACATCAGGCTCGAGGGGCTCGCCCATTTCTTCGAGGGCTCGGAGTACGTCACCGCCGCCGAGTTCCGGCAGTTCACGTCCCATCTCATGAGGGACAGCGAGATCCAGGCCTGGCTGTGGGCGCCTGCCGTCTCCGCCGCTGACAGGGCCCGCTTCGAGGCCGAGGCGCGCGCCGAGGGACTGGTTGACTTCGAGATCTGGCAACGGGACACGCAAGGCACGCGCGTGCCGGCCGACGCCCGCGATCAGTATTACCCCATCCTTTACGTTGCGCCGCTGGCGGGCAATGAGCAACTGCTGGGTTACGAACTCGGCTCGGATCCGCTGCACCGCGCGGCGCTCGACGATGCGGCGCGGACTGGGCTCCTCACGGCCGCCGACCCGACGGTCCTCGTCCAACATACAGGCGGCCAGGACGACTTGCTCGTCTACCGGCCGGTGTCCATCGGTGACGATCCCCGGTTTGTGAGCGGTTTCGCCATCGCAGAAGTGCGCACGGATACGCTTTTGCGCAGCGCCAGACACGACAACGCGACACTCCTGGGCCTCTCGCTGCTCCGTGAGGCCGGCGCGCCCGAATTGCTTGCCTCGGAGTGGCCCTCCGGCGGCCCCCCGGCGGGCGTACCCTCCGTGGTGTGCCCGGTGTTCGCCTTCGGCAAGCCCTTCACGGTCACCGCCTACGCGGGCGACGAGTTCCTGCAGCACTACCGCCTCAGTTCAGGGCTCCTTGCCTCCATCACCGGCTTGGCGGTCACCGCGGCACTCGCCGTCGTGTTCAGCATCGTCCTTCGCCGCCGCGCCGAACTCGAACGCCTCGTCGCCGAACGGACCGCAAGCCTCCGTGAGGGCGAGGCCGTTCTCCGGAGCATGTTCTCCGCCACACTCGTCGGAATGGGGCTCGTGAAGGATCGCAAGTTCCAGAAAGTGAATGCCGGCTTCTGCCGGATCTCCGGCTATTCCGAAGATGAGTTGCTCGGGCAGAGCGTCCGAATGCTTTATCCGAGCGACGAGGAATACACCGCCGTTGGCGAGGAACTGTACGCACTCCTGCACCGGGATGGCGAAGGCGTGAGAGAGACGGCGATCGTGCGCAAGGATGGGGTGGTCGTCCAGATCCTCCTCTGCCTCAGCGCTTTCGATCCCACGGATCCATCCGCCGGCGTATGCATCACCACCGTCGACATTACCGACCGCAAACGGGTTGAGCAGGACTTGGCGCGACTCGCCGCCATCGTTCAGCACACGACGGAACTCGTCAACCTGGCCACAACGGATGGACGGATGGTGTTCCTGAATCCGGCAGGCTGTGTCCTGTTGGGCATTGATCCCGGCGCCGTCCAGCGAACCCATGTCCTCGATGTTATCCCCGATGCCTTGCAGGATCTGGTGCGCCACGAGGTGCTCCCGGCCCTTCTGGAAGGAGGCGGTTGGGAAGGCGATCTGCAGTACCGAAATCTCCAGACGGGGCAATTGACCGACGTGCATGCGATGACGTTCGTGCTTACCGACCCCGCCACCCGCGCGCCGCAACTTGTCGCGAACATCTCCCTCGACATCACCGAACTCAAACGCGAGCGCCAATCGCTCCTCAGAACCCAGTTCGCCATGGATCGCGCCTCGGACGGCATCATCTGGGTTGGCGATGATGGCGGCCTCGTGTACGTCAACGATGCCGTCTGCTCCTCGATGGGATACTCCCGCGAGGAGTTGCTTGCGATGAAGATCTTCGAAGTCGATCCCGATTTCCCCATCGAGCGGTGGGAACAACACAAGAAAGAGATGAAACGCGTCGGCGCCATGACCTTCGAGGGACGCCACCGCACCAAGGACGGGCGCACCTTCCCGGTGGAAGTCACCAGCAACTACTTCGAATTCGACGGCAAGTTCATGGCCTGCGCTTTTGATCGGGACATCTCGCAGCGCAAGCAGGCCGACGCCGCCTTGCGCGAGAAGGCCGCCCTCCTTGAGGCCCAGACCAACGCCACCATCGACGGCATCCTCGTCGTTGACGAACACCAGCGGCGCCTGCTCACGAATCAACGGTTCATCGAGCTGTTCGACGTGCCCCCTCACATCCTCGAGGATGAGCATGATGCGCCGCTCCTTGCACATGTGAGCAACATGGCCAAGGATCCCGAGGCGTTTCGAAGACGCGTCATGCACCTTTACGACCGCGTCGACGAAACGAGCCGCGACGAAATCGAGTTCAAGGATGGACGCGTGCTCGATCGTTATACTGCTCCCGTCATCGACAAGGATGGCAAGCACTACGGCCGCATCTGGACGTTCCGCGACATTACCGTCCGCAGGCGGGCCGAGCAGGATCGCGAGAAACTCCAGGATCAACTGCTCCAGGCCCAGAAGATGGAATCGGTCGGGCGGCTCGCCGGCGGGGTGGCCCACGACTTCAACAACATGCTTGGCGTGATCATGGGCCATACCGAACTGGCCCTCGAGCAAATCGATCCCGCCCAGGCGCTCCACGGCGACCTCAAGGAAATCCAGATGGCCGCGAGCCGCTCCGCCAACCTCACACGCCAGTTGCTCGCCTTCGCCCGGAAGCAGACGGTGTCCCCCCGGGAACTCGATCTGAACGAAACCGTCGGGGGGATGCTGAAGATGCTTCGCCGCCTCATCGGCGAAGACATCGATCTGGCCTGGCTGCCCGATTCAGGCACTTGGCCGGTAATGGCCGATCCTGCCCAGATTGATCAGATTCTGGCCAATTTGTGCGTCAATGCCCG
>JAFGTL010000205.1 GCA_016934125.1 Candidatus Hydrogenedentota bacterium | reverse complement strand
TCGCCCTGCTCGGCTTCTTCCGCCAGAATCCGCAGTATCTGACGGGCGCGATGAACCTCGAAAAGAACGCCGACTACCTCTTCCCCTACTTCATCGTCACCTTCCTGCGCTACGGCCTGGCCGGCCTCGTCATCTCAGGCATGTTGGCCGCTGCCATGTCTTCCCTCTCCTCCGGCGTCAATTCCGCTTCCACCGTCATCAACAAGGATTTCCTCGAACACTTCTTCGACGGCGGCCTGTCCGAGCGCCAGAAGGTCCGCATGGGGAAGTGGGCCACCGTCGGCATCGGCGCCCTCGTGATCCTCCTCGGCTTTGTTGTCGGCAAGGTACAGGGCAACATCGTCGAGGTTACAAACAAGACGAACGGCCTGTTCGTCGCGCCCCTGTTCGGGCTGTTCTTCCTGGCCATGTTTGTCCCCTTCGCCACGCCCTACGGCGCCGTGTTCGGCTCGCTCTATGGATTCGTCGCCGGCTTCCTTGTCGCCTTCAGCGGCGACGGCGGCGGCCCGTCCATCAGTTTCCAATGGATCATCACCGCCTCGCTCATCGCCAACATCGTCTCGGGCTGCGCCATCAGCGCGATCCCGATCCGGACGGCCACGCGCCCGGTGAAGATCCTTGTCTGCGCCGCCTTCGCCCTCCCCCTCGTCGCCGCCATGATCGGCTACACCGTTCTGGCCTGCGCGAACTGACTGGCGTGTGTCGCATGGGCCGGGCGCGGTTGTGAGGGCGCGCGTCGTATGCCAGGCTGGCCCGGCAGGCGTCGTCCTGCGGACGAGAACTTGGGATCAATGGCAATGCGAGTGCCCCTGCCTTTCATGCTGACGGCCGCGTTCTTGGGCCCGGCGGCCATGGGGGACATCCCGGCAATGACGCCGTCTACGCGCGGCGCACCGCTCCTCTACCGGCGCGTAGCCATTCCCGAGCCGCTGCGAATCGTCCGGGACGGACTCGAATTCGGCGGCGATCTCCGAATCGACGATCTCGACGGCGATGGCCGCCCCGAGTTCCTCATCTACCGCTCCGTCGACAACGCCCACGACGGCGGCGGCATGAAGCCCTGCTTCCTCGCGGCGTTCAACCTGGACGGCGAGGTGCTCTGGACGCAGGGCAGCGGAGGCGAGCAGCCCTGCCGGCCGGGCTCCGTGGCGCTTCACGATATCGACGGCGACGGCGCGACGGAGGTTGTCTGCTTCTTCCACGATCCGCGTGTGGACGCCCCGGCCACGTCAATGGCGGATGTAGTCGTCCAGGTGCGCGACGGCCGCACCGGCGCCGTGAAGCAGCAGGCCGCCCCGGAGGAACTGCGCCGCTGCCAGGGGAACGGCCCGAACTGGGCCCACCAGCGCATTCTCATCGCCAACCTTCGGGGAACGGACAGCCCGCGCGACTTCGTCGTCAAGCTCGGGAGCCAGTTGCTCGCCCTCGATCAGCACCTGAACGTGCTCTGGACTTATGCCATCCAATGGAACGAATACGGCCGCTGCTCGGCCTACATCCCCGCGGTGGGCGACATCGACGGCGACGGGCGCGACGAGGTGAACGGCGGCTACTACCTGCTCGACGACGACGGCGTGCCGCTCTGGGAACGCCAACTGGGCGCCCACATGGACTCCGTGGCCATCGCCCCTTGGGACAACGGCCGGATGCGCGCCATCTGCTCCGGGTTCGGCCACGTGATGGACGAACACGGCAACGCCGTGCTGAGCCTTGGAAGCGAGCGCGTGCCCCACGGACAGGAGGTTCGCGTGGCCCGCTTCATCGAGGACGATCCGGAGCCACAGATGGCCGTCCGGTGGAATGCGCACACCGTCGATGTCATTCTCGTCGACACCGCCGGCGCCGTCCTCAACGAGTTTCAACTCAACCCGTCCCCGAACAACACCGGCATGGAAGTCGTGTATTGGGACGGGCCCGGCCACGCCGCCCGCCTCTGCAATCACCGGATGCTCTGGAACCCCGCCACCGGCGAGTCTGTCGAGTTCCCCGGCCTGCCCGAGGCCGTGGGCCCGCACCGCGCGGGGTGGTATCACTGCATCCCGGCCGACGTCTGCGGCGATTCGCGCGAGGAGGTGGTTCTCTACAACCCCTGGGCCGCCGCGGTGCATATCTACACGCCCGCTCCCCTGGATGAGGCGGCCTTCACCGGCTACCGGCCCGGCCCGCGGCAGTACAACCCCCGCCTCATGGACTGAGCCACCGCCCCGCTGGAGCGGAAACGGGCGTCAGACATCCTCGGCGCCGATGTGCGCCTCCATGACGTAGTACGGCAGGCCGTCATGCTCGCCAACGGTTTCCCCCGTCCGAACGAACCCGCGGCGTTCATACATGCGCCGGGCCTTCTCGTTATCCTGGACGACGGTAAGTACAACCTTGGACTTCCCGGCGGCCCGCCCGGCTTCGATCACCGCGTCCATGAGCCGGCTGCCGAGCCCCTGTCCCCGGTGCGAGTCGGCCACGGCGAGGCCGAAGGTCGGCATGCCGCAGTCCATCTCCCACAGGAAGGCCCACCCCACGACGCGCCCGCCTTCGGTGGCGACGAGATCGTACTTGGTTTCAATCCCGGCACGGTTGTCCGCGATGATCTTCTCGCATTCCTCAAGGATGGTTTCGTCGCCCAGGGGGCGGAACATCCGCTTCGAGCCGGGGCCCAGGCTGTTGTAGAAGGCCAGCAGCGCTCCGGCGTCGCCTTCCCGAACCCTTCGGATCTCTGTTTCCCGCTTCTCCACGCACCGCCCTCCCGGCATCGTAGATCCAGGGCCCGCTAGGCCCCGCCCAGTCCGTAGAACGACTCCGCCGTGTCGCGGAACACCCGCCGGCGCTCCGCGGCCGTACATTCTGCCGTTGCCCACGCTGCCGTGGCCGCCCAGCGCGGAAACGGGGTGGCCCGCAGCATCACGGGCCAGTCGCTGCCGAATGCCACCCGCTCGAATCGGAAGCAGTCGAACACGTGGTCGATGGCCGGCCGGAGATCCTCGCGAGTCCAGGTTTGCGGATCGGCCGCCGTGGCCACGCCCGACAGCTTGCAGTACACGTTCGGCAACGCCGCCAAGTCGCGGAGTTGCTCCCGCCAGGGATCGAGCTGCCCGCCGCGAATATCGGGCACCCCGATGTGGCACAGCATGAAGCGCACCTCCGGGCAACGGCGCGCCAAGTCCGTGACCGCGGGCAGTTGGTGCCGCGTAATGCCCATGTCAAAGGACAACCCCGCCTGCCCCAACCGCTTTGTCCCTTCCACGAAGCCGGGCTGCAGGCAGAATTCCGGCTCCTTCTCCCCTTGGAGCATCCGCCGCACCCCTTTTACCAGGGGGTTCCCCGCCAGCCGCTCCAGCACCGGCGCTGCCCCCGCGCCCAGTTCGAGCGGTGCGTCGGCCACGATGCCCTGAATCCGGGGCTCATCCGCCGCGAGCGCCGTCACCCACGCCACCTCTTCCATGGCCTGCTCGCGGATACAGGCAGCCTGCACGAACACAATCCGCCCGACTTCGACGGGCCCGGCCGCGGCGATGTAGTCTGCCGGGAGATAGGGCCGGTTGAGCAGTTCGGAACGATCCAGCCAGGGATAGCGCAGGTTGGATGGATCCCAGAAATGGACATGTGTGTCGACGATTGGGAACGGGATAGGCCAGTCCATTGCATCCTCCCCGGCCGCGGCCTGCCGGCCCGTTTCGTGCATGGCCAGCCCACACGCACCAACGCCCGAGATGGTGAGAAACCTCCGCCGATCCATCGCGTCTCTCCCGAACCTCCGATTGTCCTCCGTAGCATAGCAGGCACGTCCGCCCGATGCGACTCGGTGATCGGGGCGCACGGCTTCCTTGCGGCCCGGCGCCGGGCTGCGTAGAATCATGCCATCCTGGTTCGGAGCATGAACGTGGGGGGGGAGGCCATGGCGGATATCCTGACATCGACAACAACCCTGGGCTGCCCGGATTGGGACTTACCCACGATCATCGGCAACTTGGCCGAATACGGCTACGACGCCGTCGATTTCCGCGGACTGAACGGCGAACTCGATATCACGCGCATGCCCGAGTTCACCACCGGCATCGCCGAAACGCGCCGCATATTCGCCGACGCCGGCCTCCGCGTCAGCGCCATCTCGTCCTCGATCCGTATCTGCGAGCACGATCGCGACCGCGAGAACCTCGAGGAGGCCCGCCGCACCATCGCCGTCGCCCAGGAACTGGCCGTGCCCGGGGTGCGCGTGTTTGGTGGCGGCGATCTCATCCAGCACGACCACGGCACCTTGGCCGGTGTCGGCGTCGCTACCATGGACAGGATTCTCGCGTTGGACGGCGCGACGGACTTGACGTGGGGCTTCGAGACGCACGATCACTGGATCGGCGTCGCAGAAGTGTCGCTCCTCCTCGAACGGATCCCGAGCGATCGCTTCGGCGTGCTGTGGGACGTCGGCCATACGTCCCGTGTCACGCGCGAGGCCCCCGCCGAATCCTGGGCCGCCTACGGCCCCCGCGTCGTCAACACCCACTTCAAGGACGCCGTCCACGATCCGGCCCATGCCCAGGCCATGGACGACGGCTGGCGCTACGTGCCCCTTGGCCAAGGCGAACTTCCCCTGGCGGACGCGGTGCGCCTGCTGAAAGAGAACGGCTACGCTGGCTACCTCACCCTTGAACACGAGAAGCGCTGGCACCCGGAACTACCCGGCCCCGAAGAGGCCTTCCCTCACGCCCTCCGCTGGTTCCGCGAACAGCTTTGCGCCTAGATCTTCGCATCCGATTGGCCTATCATGTCCCGGGGCGCTGGCCGGGGGATAGCCGGCAGGCTGCAGCGGCCCCGCCTCAGAAGCGGAATGCCCAAGGAGGAACCAGTGGATAACGGACTCGCCCTCGCCGACTACCTCATCGTCGCCGGTTTCTTCGTCATCATGCTCGTCATCGGCCTCTATTTCTCCGGCAAGATGAAGAGCCTCAAGGACTTCTTCGGCGCGGGCAGTCAAGTCCCGTGGTGGGTGTCGAGCGTCTCGCTCTACATGTCCACCTTCAGCGCCTTCGCCTTTGTCAGTTACTCCGCCTTGGCCTACAACGATGGGATGGTGGCCATCGTCATCTGGTGGACGGGCGTGCCCTGCTGGATCCTCAGCGCCTATTTCCTCGCGGCCCGCTGGCGCCGCGCCGCCTCGACAAGCCCCCTCGAATTCATCGAACAGCGTTACGGCTCGTTTCTCCGCCAGGGCTTCGCCTGGGCCGGCGTGCCCCTCATCGTCATCGACGATGCCCTCAAGCTCTACGTCATCGGTAAGATGGTTACCGTCAGCCTCGGCACCACGGACACCTCGGCCTTGTTGATCGCCATCGCCGTCTGCGGCTCCATTATGCTCACCTACACCTTCCTCGGCGGGCTCTGGGCCGTCATGATCACCGATTTCATTCAGTTCGTCGTGATGGCAACCGCTGTCCTCGTACTGATCCCCCTCGTACTCGGCGAACTCGGCGGCATCGGCCACCTGTTCGCCGGCGCGCCCGAAGGCTTCTGGGCGCCTACCAGCAAAGACTTCTCGTGCGCCTGGCTCATCGGTTTCCTGCCCATCCAGTTCTTCTCCTATTCGACACGGTGGTCGCTCGTCCAGCGCTACTACGCCGTCAAAACCGATCGCGACGCCCGGAAAGTCGGCTATCTCGTCGCCGCACTCACCTTTTTCGGCGTGCCCTTCCTCTTCTTCCCGGCCATGGCCGCCCGGATCTTCATGCCGGGCGTCGAAGACGGGAACAGCGTATACCCGCTGCTCTGCAAACAGCTTCTTCCCGTCGGCATGATGGGCATGATGATCGCCGCCATGTTCTCCGCCACCATGTCGATGCTGTCGAGCGATTACAACGCCGTCGCGTCCGTCATGACGAACGACATCTACAAACGCCTGTTCGGCAAGGCCAAGTCCGAGCGTTCCCTGGTGATTGTCGGCCGCATTTCGACGCTCATCATCGGGGTATTGGCGTTGGGCGTCGGCCTCCTGCTCGGAAACGCCGGCGAGGAACCCAACCTCGTCAAGATCATGGCGAGTCTGTTCGGGGTGCTGCTCCCGCCCTTCGCCGTGCCCATGATCTGCGGACTGCTCACCCGCCGCGTCTCGAATGCGGGCGCCATCTCGGGGTTTCTGGCCGGGGCCGCCTGCGGCCTCGCCGCCTATGCCCTCAGCTACATTGACGGCCTCGTCATCCTCCGCTCTGCACGCTGCCTTCCGTGGATTTCGTCGATCCCCGCCTTCGGTCTCATGGCGCTTGTCAGCGCCCTGGTTCCAGACTGGCCCGATAAGCGGCAGGCCGTAGCGCGCTTTCTCGACGGGCTCGGAGCGGCGGCTCTTCCGCGGGCGGAAGAGCGTAGTGAGGATCCGGGCGCCGGGCCGGGCAGCGGGTTGGCCGTGAGCGCCCTGCAGATCATCGGAGTGGCCACGAGCGCCATCGGGCTGCTCCTGGCCGGCTCCGTTCTCACCACCGGCCGGGCGGCCGATGGTGTCTTGTCCATCGGCGTCGGCGTGGTTATGCTGGCAGGGGGACTCGCCATGTGGGGCGGCGGAAAGGCCCTCGCCGGACAAGCGTCCCGGCGAACCGGGGCCTCGCAATGAGGGCAACAAGGGAGGATCGCTCATGAAGATTGCGCGCATTAAGGATCAGTCGGGGCACACCGCGTTGGCGGCGCTTCAGGACGACGGCACGTTGATTCGCATCAAGGGCAAGGTGTTGGAGACGTCCCCGGCGCTCACCGGCGAGCGGGTTACAGCCAAGGAATGGCTGCCGCCCGTCCAGCCGACGGCCATTCTGTGCATCGGGCTCAATTACCGGAAACACGCCGAGGAAGGCGGCGCGGCCATTCCCGAGTATCCCGTGCTGTTCCTGAAGAACCCCGCTGCCGCCACCGGCCACGGGCAGCCCATCCGCCTCCCGAAGGTTTGCGAGAAAGAGGTGGACTACGAGGCCGAACTGGCCGTGATCATCGGCAAAACGGCCCGCAATGTGCCCGAGGAAGCCGCCCTCGACTATGTTCTCGGATACACGGCCGCCAATGACGTGTCCGCGCGCATCTGGCAGAGCGTGAAGGGCGGTTCCCAATGGAATCGAGGCAAAGGGTTCGATACCTTCGCGCCCCTCGGGCCCGTTCTCGTCACACCCGATGAGATCCCGAATCCGAACGCCCTCGCCATCCGAACCGAACTGAACGGCGCAGAAATGCAGTCCTCGAACACGGCTGACATGATCTTCGATGTCCCCACGCTGATCAGCTTCCTTTCGGAGGACACCACCTTGCTCCCCGGCACCGTCATCCTCACCGGGACGCCCGAGGGCATCGGGTGGGCGCGCAATCCGAAAGTGCTGCTGAAGGCCGGCGACTCCGTCACCATCGAGATCCAGGGAATCGGCAGACTCACGAACCCCGTAACCGGCTGACGCGGGCCGCCCCGCCCGGCGAAACGGCCCGCCGCCTTCGTGTAGAGCCCCTACTTCCCGAGGCTCACATGCACGAACTGCTGATTCGTCGCCCGATCCGCGCCTTCCGCAAAGGCCACCCACATGTCGTCGCCGCTGTTGTGGTAGATGATGCTCACAAGCGTGCCGTCCACACCCGACGCCACGGCGATCTCCTTGCTCGTCTCGGCGTCGATGGCGCCGTAGCGCTCCTTGATCGCGTTGAACAGGATCTCGTTGCCGCGGCCGTTGTGGTTCTTCCAATACACCACGTCGTCGAGCGTCTCGTGGAAGGGCTTCAGATCCTCGCACGGATGGGTTTCCACGCGCTGATTGTCCACGATCTCGTCGAATCGCGTCTTGCTCGTGAACAGCAGGCGTCCCTGCGGATCCGGCGCCTTGGGATCGGCCAGCCCGTAGTGATACTGGTTGGTTCGCGTGGCCTGCCGCATCCGCGCCAGGGCCTCATCGAGCGTCTTGTCGAGATACAGCACGTCGCGCAACAGCACCGGGAACGGGATGCCCTGTAGCGTCTCCTCGTCGCAGAAGTGCCCCTGGATCTCGCTCACGGCCAGGCCGTACTCGCTCATCCCGCCAAC
>JAFGTL010000204.1 GCA_016934125.1 Candidatus Hydrogenedentota bacterium | reverse complement strand
GCTGCTCGTGAACTCCGTCTTCCGGCCGGTGCCGTCAGCCCGGTAGAGGCACGGCGTGCCGTGGGTGTAGTTCGAGCCCGAGTAGTAGAGCCACACCTCGTCGCCAACGCGCAACGCCCGCGACTGGGAGCAGAAGAACCCGCAGTCCCATTCGCCGACTTCGCCCCGGGGCACGCAGGGCACGCGGAACGGCCGCTCCCAGGTTTCGAGATCGCGCGTGACGGCGAGTTGCAGTTCGCCCGGCCCTTCCTGATTGCCAAAGCGGCCCTCGTTGTTGACGGTGAACATCCACACGAAGCCGAGCGTGCAGGATTCGGCGGGATACACGCCGACGCCGTAGAACTCGGTGCGCATCAGCTCAGGGTTGTCGGGCACGTCGAGGACGGGGCGAACCTGCTCGATGCGCGCCAGGGACGACGCGTCGTCGCGGAGATCGGCGGTGATGACAAGCCGGGGCTCTGTCCACGTCGTGAAGTCATCGCTGGTGATCTGCCAGAACACGCGGCGGGGGTGGCCGCGCACCGGATGGAGGATCTTGGGCAGGGCGACGTACTTCCCGAGCCGCTCATCGTAGTAGCCCGTGATCACATCGCCGCCGCGGCACAGGGGCTCCTTGCTGAATTCCGTCCAGTTCAGGCCGTCCGGCGAGATCCATGTGTGGTAACCGTGCCGGTGCTGATCCCAGCCGATCATCTTGTAGCGCCGGGCGGGATCGGGATCGGCGTTATCCTTCATGACACTCGGGAGGATGATGTGATCCGCAACGACGTTATGCTCGGGGTACTTGTCGGTTTTCACGGTGCCGATGAGGGGTTTCTCCCAATGGACACCGTCCTTGCTTGTCGCGTAGTAGACGGCGTACTCCGGGAAGGCCTCGGGCTCCTCGCCCAGATACCACATCTTGAAGAGCGCCTCCTCGGCGTCGTAGATCACATTGCCGTAGATCTCGAGCCGCCATCCTTCCCAGGGGAGTTCGGCGCGAACGACGGGGCTCTCGGGGTGTCTGCGGGCGGGATGAAGGGTGAAGGCGACGTTGTCCGAGTCGCGCACGAGGGTTTTGTCCACGAAGAGTTGCGAGCGATCGGCCACATTGAACGGCGACATGGGCGGTTCTCCCGATGCGGCTGTTGCGGACAGGAGCGACAAGGCCAGAAGCGAGTACAGGACTGGGTGTTTCATTGCATTCCCCTTTCGTGGCCGATGGTCGCCCCTCGGCCGGGCTGCGGCGGCAGGATAGTACATGTCGGCCGTGTCGTGCAACGGCGAGATACGGGGTGCCGCGGGGTTGCCAAACCCGCCTGGGTTTGGCAGTATGACGCCCGCTTTCAACCGGTTGGGAGGTAGATGGATATGTCATCCCGAGGCTTCTCTCTGCTCGGCCTGATCGCCATGGCCGGGGCCGCAGCGGCGGGCCCGGGCGTTGTCCGGCCCGTAACCCCCGGGGCGGGCCTCCGCGAAGAGGCCTGGGGTGCGCATTGGATCTGGGGGCAGGAACGGCCCCACGGCGCCTCGGGGTATTTCCGGAAGGCGTTCGAGGTGGGGGACGGCCTGCGGAGCGCGTGGATCCAGGCGAGCGGCGATGACGGATATACCCTCTACGTGAATGGGCAGAAGGTGATCGAGAGCGGATTCTGGTGGGAGCGCACCGATCGGGCCGAGGTGATGCACCTGCTCGGGCCGGGCGGGAACGTAATCGCGGCCCATGTCCGTAACGCGGCCGATCCCGGGGGGCTCCTCGTGGAACTGACGCTCTCTTACGAGGACGGGCGCACCGAATCGATCGCAACCGATCGAACGTGGCGGTTTCAGGCGGCGGAGCAGGAGGGATGGCTCGAAGCAGGCTTCGACGACTCGGGCTGGGCGGAGTGCATCGAGATGGGCTCGCCGCCGGGCGCCGGGCCTTGGGGCCACCTTCCCTACGAGTATCTCGGCGAGCGGGCGCGTGTCGAGATTCTGGGTGTCGAGATGCCGGCTGAAGTCGAGGCGGGGCGCCCCCTTGCGGGCCACATCGACCTTCGTCCGCTTGCCCAGATGCCGGACGGCGCGGCATTCACGATCCGCTGGCGCTCGCATGGCGGTGAACTCCGCCGCGAGACGTGGGCCCTCGAACCCGCCCCGGGCGCCTGGGCCGCGGGCGAACCTGTCCGCATCGTGTTCGACGGGATCCCCACATCGCCCTTTCTCCCAACGGGCGAGTGCGAAATCGAGTTCGCCCTCGCGTTCACCGCAACGCCGGACGGAGGAACGACGCTGGCCACCTGCCCCGTGGGTGTGCGGAATCCTCGCCAAGGGGCCGCAACCGACGTGCGGATCGCGGCGTGCAATGGCATGCCCGCGCTGTATACCGGCGGGCAGGCTGCGTTCCCGATGTGGTTCTGGCAGTCGCGCGTCTCGGCCCGGGATGCGGCGGCCTTCCATGACGCCGGTATCGACGGATTCACCTTCAGTTGCCGCTCCTACTACCTGAACCCCGGATGGGAAGGGGAGAAGCAATACGACTACACCGCATTCGATGCTACCGCGCTTGAACTGCTGGAAACCAACCCGGATGCGCTGTGCATGCCGCGGATCTTCGTGGGCGCGCCCGACTGGTGGCTGGACGCGCATCCCGAGGAGGCCTGCGGTTTCGCGACGGGCGTAGGCTGGCAGGCCAACGGTTGGGGGGGCACGAAACACGAGTCCTTCGCCTCGCTCGCTTGGCGCCGCGACGCGGGCGAGGCCCTCCGGCGTTTCGTCGAGCACGTCGTCGAGTCGCCCTACAGCGACCGCGTCATCGCGATGCACATCGCCAACGGGATCTATGGCGAATGGCACGCGTGGAGCGCCACCGACGTGCCCGACACGAGCGAACCCATGCGGCAGGCCCTGGTTCGATACTGCCGTGCCAAGTATCGCGACGAGGTGGCCGCCCTGCGCAAGGCGTGGGGCGACGAGTCCCTTACCTTCGACACGGTGTCGATACCGGGGATCGAGGAGCGGCGGACGGGCGATGTCGGCGTGTTCCGCGATCCGGCCGTGTCGCGCAAGGTGATCGACTACTACGAGTGCTTTCACCGCGTCACCGTGGACGCCATCGATCACTTTTGCCGGATCGTGAAGGACGCCAGCCAGGGCCGCCTGCTAACCTGCGTGTTCTACAGCTACGCGCCCGATCTTGAATGGCCTCAGGAGGGCGATCACCGGGCCGCGGCCCTCGCCCACCGGCTCGACAGCGTGGACATCTTCTCGAGTCCCCACTCGTACGCGCGCCGCCGCCTGGGTGAAGACGCCCTGTTCCGGAACTACCCCGCGAGCATCGCGCTTCACGGCAAGCTCTTCATCGACGAGGCGGATGGCCGGACGCATCTCGCCCGCGATCCCTCGTTCACCCACGTGAAGAACGTGGGCGAGTCCCTCGAAGTCATTCGCCGGGAGTTCGGCAACGCGGTGACTCACAGCGTCGGCCTATGGTACATGGATCAG
>JAFGTL010000203.1 GCA_016934125.1 Candidatus Hydrogenedentota bacterium | reverse complement strand
CTGTTCGATGACTGCTGGAATCCCGAGCCCCACATCGGCCCGCAGCCCGCGCCCGTGCCCGGCGTACACAACTCCCAGTGGCTTCAGAGCCCCGGCCCGGCCGTGGCCAACGATCCGGTGGCCTGGGGCCGGCTTGAGGACTACGTGACCGACATCGTCGGCAGGTTCGCGGAGGACGAGCGCATTCTCGCGTGGGATCTCTACAACGAGCCCGGCAACCGCGGCCAGAACAGCAAATCGCTGCCGCTGTTGAAGGCCGTGTTCGCGTGGGCGCGCGCGGCCCGGCCGAGCCAGCCGCTTACCGCGGGCGTGTGGTCGCGGATCGAGGTATTAAACGCCCTGCAACTCGCCGAATCCGATATCATCTCGTTTCACAACTACAACGACGCCGACAGCCTGATCGCCCAGATCGCCGGCCTCAAGAAGCACGGCCGGCCGGTGATCTGCACCGAGTGGATGCGGCGGCCCATCAGCACCGTCGAAACCCATCTCGCTATCTTCAAGCGCGAGCGCGTGGGCTGCTACAACTGGGGCCTCGTGTCGGGCAAAACCCAGACGATATACGGATGGCGCTCAGAGCCGGGCGGCCCCGAGCCCCCCGAGTGGTTTCACGACCTCCTCCGGCCCGACGGCACGCCCTTCGATCCCGGCGAGATCGCGTTGTTCCGCGAAGCGACGGCGAGCCCGTAGCCGCGGCGCTCGTTTACCGGCCGCGCTCGCGCGTGATCCTGCGAACGGTCACGGCGATCTTCTTCCATTTCGCCTTCTCGGCCAGGCGGAGCTTCTGATCCTGCCGGCTGGCCGCGTGGCGCAGTTCGCGCTTCAGCTTGAGGTAGCTCTCGTAACGCCGCGCGTCGAGGCGCCCGGACTCGATGGCCGCGCGCACGGCGCAGCCCGGTTCGCTGCCGTGGGCGCAGTCGCGAAACCGGCATTCCGCGGCGAGTTCCTCGATGTCGCTGAAGGCCCCTTTGAGCCCGTCGTCGTCGGCCCAGAGTTGCAGTTCGCGCATGCCGGGCGTGTCCACAACGACGCCGCCGCCGGGCAGGACGATGAGTTCGCGGTGGGTGGTGGTGTGCCGCCCGCGGGAATCGTCCTCGCGCACGCCGCCGACCTCCTGCCGCTCGTGGCCGAGGAGCGCGTTGATGATTGTCGACTTGCCCACGCCCGACGAGCCCAGGAACGCGGCCGTCATGCCCGGGGCCAGGTAGGGGCGCAGCGCGTCGAGCCCGTCGTGGGCCGTCGCGCTTACGGCGAGCACGGGCACCCCGAACGCCACCGCCTCGACCTCGCCGATGCGGGCCTCCACGTCGGCGCACAGATCCGCCTTGTTCAGCACGATCACGGGCGTCGCGCCGCTGTTCCACGCCACGGTCAGATACCGCTCGATGCGGGACGGGTTGAAGTCGCCATCCAGGCCGCTTACGAGGAACACCGTGTCGATGTTCGCGGCCACGACCTGCTCCTGCGTGCGGGCGCCGGCCGCCTTGCGCGAGAACGCGCTTTTCCGGGGCAACACGGCGTGAATCGTGGCCTTGTCCTCGCCCGGGGCGCGTTTGACGGCCACCCAGTCGCCTACGGCCGGGAACGCCCCGTCCGGTTCGGCGTCGTGATGCAGTTTCCCGGAGATCTCCGCGGGGCACGCGGCCCCGTCGAATTGGACGACATACGAATGCCGGTCTTGCCGGACTACCCGGGCCGGCGTAAGGTCTTGCACTTTAAGGGGTTCAAAATGATGCTGGAAGAACGGATTCCAGCCCAGTTCTGTCAGGTTCATCGGATCTCCTCCGCGCACATTGGGCGCATAACACTGTGAAGCAGGCGTTGTGCCGCAGTCAATGGGAAGGAGCGCCCTGCGCGGCCATAGAGGAAGGCCGCCCCTCGCGGGGCGGCCTTGATTCCGTCGGTGTTCATCGGCGCGGCATCGGGGGCCGCAGCGTCAGGAACGCGGGATCAACGGCGGGGCCGTCGAGGGCGCGAAACCACAGTGGCATCTACTGCAAAGGCCGTCATCAACACGCCCTCCTTTCTGTTCGGATCCCACGTATTCCACCCCATCCTACGGGCATGCATACTCCTGCGCCCGTGGTGCGCATCGGAACGCGCGCCGGAACGTACGTTCCGACGCGGAGCTCAGAACACGATCTCGAACTGCTCCTCGATATTATACAGCGGCCACGATATCGTGATCCGGTCATAGGTGCCGCTCGCACCGCCCGGCGACACGAACGAGGCCACTCCGTCGGCGTCGGTGACGATCGGGCCTTGGGAGAAGTAGCCGTCGCTGCCCACCACCCTCACCTGGAGCGTCTGCGGCAAGCCCAGACTCGGGAACACGGAGACCGTGACGGTCACATCCTGCCAGGGGGCCGGATTGAGCGGCTCAATCTGGACGGCAATGCGGCCAACCGTGGTCTGGCATCCCTCCTGCCCCATCAACAGCGGGCACACCGCCATCAGGACGGCACTCAGGACGATGATTCTCTTCCGAGGGCTACGGTGCGACATCTCAGTTCCCCTTTCATCCCCATAAACCTCTGAAAATCAGACTGTTGCAGCCCGACGCGGAGCCGGTAGCGCTCGGCGCGCTGCACGCGATCCCGCCTCTATACCCTTAATGCCCTCGGGATGCCGAAAAGATGCACGAATCGTGAGCGCGTTCAGGGCGGGCCCGGGCGCACAATCGGGCGGTGCCGGGCGGGGCGAAACCGCAATTTATGGAGGGGAATTCGTTGACAGTATCTATATATTGTGGTATCTTGGCCTTGGCCGGGGTAGTGTGCCCACAGATAGGACTCGCGCGCACAATGAGGAGGGTCTGTCGTGGATGTCGATACCGTGGTGAATCTGGGGCGCGAAGCGCTGATCGTCACCCTGTTGACGGCGGCGCCCATGTTGCTGTCCGGCATGGTGATCGGGCTGGCCATCAGCTTGCTGCAGTCGGTGACGCAGATCCAGGAGATCACCCTGACGTTTGTGCCCAAAATCGTGGTGGTGATGCTGGCTTTCGTAGTGTTCCTGCCGTGGATGATGTCGCAGGTGCTGGGGTTCGTCCAGCCGCTTCTACGCGGATTGGACACGATTGTGCAATGAGTTGAGCCATGCTGTTTGAAGTCGAGGTGTTCAGGCTGTTCCTCCTCGTCATGATCCGCTTCGGAGGGCTGATCGTGGCGGCGCCGATCCTCGGCTCCCGGAGCTTCCCGACGATTGCCAAGGTGGGGCTGGCCGCGCTGAGCGCCATGCTCGTGACGCCCGTCGTGCCGGCGTTGCCGGAGCCGTTGCCCGAGGGCATGCTGGAATACGCCCTGCTGGGCATGGGTGAGGCCGTGATCGGGTTGATGATGGGGCTCGTGATGCAGCTCGTCTTCGCCACGGTGCAGGTGGCGGGGCAGATCGTCGACATGCTCTCCGGGTTCGCGCTCATGAACGTGTTCAACCCGGCCCTGGAAACCCAGGTGCCCATCTTCGGCTTCTTCTACTACGTCATGGCCACGCTGTACTTGCTCGCGCTGAACGGCCACCACCTGATGCTCATGGCCATGGCGTCGACGTTCCAGGATATCCCGATCGGCGGATTCGTCGTCCAGCCGGAGTTGTTCCGCGAGGTGGCCGTGTGGGGCCGGGCCATGTTCTACGACGGACTGCTCATTGCCGCGCCGCCGGCCGGCGCATTGCTGCTGGCCTACGTGAGCATGGGCATGCTGGGCCGCGTCGTGCCCCAGATCCACCTGTTCGTCGTGGGGTTCCCCGTCACGATTGCCCTGGGCCTGCTCACCGTCGCGTTCGCGCTCTCGACGTATCTGCGCTACCTGGACGGGATGTTCTTCCAGATGTTCAAGAACGTGGAAACGCTCATACGAGGAATGACGTAACGGAGCCATGCCAGAAGAATCCGGCGGAGAAAAGTCACTTCCGGCGTCGCCACACAAGAAGCAGAAGGCGCGCCAGGAAGGGAACATCGCCAAGAGCCAGGATCTGAACGCGGCCTGGACGATGCTCGTGGCGCTGCTCGTGTTCACGCTGATGGGCGGGCGGATGCTCGCCCAGATGGTGGACGCGACGCGCCACTACCTCAGCGCGGTGGCGTGGCTCCGGATCGACATGAACACGCTCCAGCAGGTGGCGCTGGAGGTGGTGGCGCGGATGGGGCGCCTCATGCTGCCGTTTCTGATCATCATGGCGATCGCGGGGCTCATCATCAACATCGTGCAGGTGGGGATTCTGTTCACACTGGAGCCGCTCAAGCCGAAGCCGCAGAAGCTCAACATCTTCACCGGATGGAAGAAGTTCTTCAATGCCCGCTCGGGCGTCGAGCTGCTGAAGTCCGTGGCCAAGCTGGGCATCATCGGCTACATCGTCCTGCTGTCGCTGCGGGGCCGGTGGGAGCAGGTGTTGGCATTGCCCTACCTGACGCCCCTGTGGGCCACCAAGGCCGTGGCCGGCATCGTGTGCGCCGTCTGGCTCCGCGTGGTGCTGGTGATGATCGTGCTGGGCATACTCGATTACGCGTTCCAGTGGTGGATGCGCGAACAGGAACTGCGCATGACGGTGCAGGAGGCGCGTGAGGAAACCAAGCACCTGGAAGGCGATCCGCGCATCAAACGGAGGATCCGCGAGATCCAGCGGCAGATGGCCTATCAGCGCATGATGGGCGAGGTGCCGACGGCCGACGTCATTGTCACCAACCCGACGCGGTACGCCGTTGCCCTGCGATACAACATGGCGACGATGAACGCGCCGGTGCTGGTGGCCAAGGGCACGCGGCTGCTCGCCGAGCGCATCCGCGAGATCGCCGAGGAACACGACGTGCCCATCGTCGAGAAGCCGGAACTCGCGCGCACCTTGTATCGCACCATCGACGTCGGCGGCGTCGTGCCGGAGAAGCTGTTCCGCGCCGTCGCCGAGGTGCTCGCGTTCGTGTATCAGATCGATCGGCGGGCCGACAAAGCGCGGGAGCGGCAATGGCGGCCGTCGCCCGCGACACAGCCCGCCGGATAGGGTAAAGGGAGTTCGAGGTGGCCGTTCCATCGGAGCAGATGGCCCAGCAGGGCGGCGTCCTGAGGCGCAACCAGGATATCTACCTGGCCGTGTGCGTCATGATGATCCTCGTCGTGCTCATCATCCCCATCCCGACGCCGATGCTCGACCTGCTCCTCACCCTGAACATCTCGATCTCCATCGTCGTGCTGCTCGCGACGCTCTACCTGCAATCTCCCGTCGAGTTTCAGGTGTTCCCCTCGCTGCTGCTGATGCTCACCCTGTTCCGGCTGAGCCTGAACGTGGCCTCGACACGCCTCATCCTGTCCGACGCGAACGCCGGCTCCGTCATCGACGCATTCGGCACCTTCGTCACCCGGGGCAGCTACGTCGTCGGCGCGGTGATCTTCGTCATCCTCGTCGTCATCCAGTTCGTGGTGATCACGAAAGGCGCCACCCGCATCTCGGAAGTGGCGGCCCGATTCACCTTGGACGCCATGCCCGGCAAGCAGATGGGCGTCGACGCGGATCTGAATGCCGGGTTGATCACCGAGGATCAGGCCCGGCTCCGCCGGCAGAACATCGCCCGCGAGGCCGACTTCTACGGGGCCATGGACGGCGCCACCAAGTTCGTGCGCGGCGACGCGATTGCCGGCGTGATCATCACCCTCGTCAACATCATCGGCGGCCTCATCATCGGCATGCTGTTTCTGAACTTCTCGGCCGCCGAAGCGCTCGAGGTGTTCACGCGGCTCACCATCGGCGACGGCCTCGTGTCCCAGGTGCCGTCCCTCATCATCTCGACGTCCGCCGGCCTCATCGTCACGCGCACCGCCTCCGAGGAGAATCTCGGCGTGGACATGGGCTTGCAGCTCATGCGCTATCCGCGGGCGCTCGGCGTGGCCGCGGTGCTGCTGGCCGTGTTCGGCCTCGTGCCCGGCATGCCCCCCGTGCCCTTCATCCTTGTAGCGGCTGTGCTGGGCCTCGTGGCCTATCAGTCCAAACACGCGATCGAGCGAAAGACGGAACTCGAGCAGGCCCGCGAAGTCGCCCAGGCCGAAGCCGAAGCCCAGGCCAAGGAAGCGCCCCAGCGCACCGAGGAACTCCTCAAGGTGGATCCGCTCAAGATCGAGTTGGGCTACGGCCTCATCGTCCTGGCCGATCCCCGCCAGGGGGGCGATCTCCTCACCCGCGTCCAGGTGATCCGCCAGCAGATGGCCACCAAGATGGGGTTCGTCGTCCCCGTCGTCCGCATCGTGGACAACATGCGCCTCCGGCCCAATGAATACCGGGTGAAGCTGCGCGAAGCGGAAATCGCACACTACGAACTCATGCCCGATCACTTCCTGGCCATGAACCCCGGGCTCGTCGAGGAGGAGATCGAGGGCATCGCCACCCAGGAGCCGGCCTTCGGGCTCCAGGCCCTCTGGGTGACCGCCGCCAACCGCGATCGCGCCGAGCGCCTCGGCTACACCATCGTGGAACCGTCGGCGGTGCTGGCCACGCACCTCACGGAACTCATCATGACGTACGCGGCCGAACTGCTCTCCCGCCAGGACGTGCAGAACCTCGTCAACAACATCAAGGAGTCGGCCTCGCGCGTCGTCGAAGACCTCCTGCCCAACGTGCTCACCATCGGCGAGGTGCAGAAGGTGTTGCAGAACCTGCTGCGCGAGCGCGTCACCATCCGCAACCTCGAAGTCATCCTCGAAGTCCTCGCCGACTACGGCCCGCGCACACGCGACACGGATCTGCTCACCGAGTACGTCCGGCACGCGCTGGCGCGGCAGATCTGCGCCGAGTACCTGGACGAGGAGGGGCGGTTGCACGTAGCGACGCTGGCGCCCAAGCTCGAACAGGAGGTACTGGACGCCGTCCGGCAGGCGGAGGCGGGCACGTACGTGCCGCTGAAACCGGAGCGGGCCGATCAGATCGCGCGGAACACGGTGGCCGCGGTGCAGGCGCTCGTGTTGGAGGGCCACGAACCCATCGTGCTGACCTCGGCGCAGGTGCGCCGCTACTTCCGGCAGGTGGTTGAGCGGCAGATGCCACGCATCGTCGTGCTTTCATACAACGAGATCGATCCGGCGGTCCAACTGCAAAGCGAAGGACAGGTGAGCGCATAACATGGCACAGCAATTTCACCGGTTCAGAGCGGCCTCGTTTGACGAGGCCTACCAACAGATGCGGCAGGCCTTGGGCGATCAGGCCGTGGTGCTCCGCACCGCGCAGGTGACGGAAGGCGGCCTCCTCGGGTTCCTCGGCCGCAAACGTGTCGAGATCACCGCGTCCGCGCCCCAGCCGCGGCCCGCACGGCTGCGGACGCCACGCCCGCAGCCATCGCGGCCCCTGAGCATGGCCGAGAGGAAGTACGCCGCCTCATCGCTGGGCTCAGACGAGAATGTGCGTGACACCGTGGCTTACTTCCAGCGCCTCGTGAGCGATGCGCAGCAGCGGATGAAGCAGCCCGAGGCGGCCCGGCCCACGGCCGCGAAGGCAGAACCGCCCGCCCATGAGCCGGCGGCACCTGCGTCGGCGGCGGAGGAGCCCCGGCTGGTGCCGCGGCAGGTGCGGGGGGGGGCGCCACGCCCCGAGCAAGTGGGCAACACGGCCGTGGCCCCGGTGATTCCCTTCCAGCCGCTGCCGGAGCCGGCCGTGCGCGCCCTCCACCGGCCCGAGGCGGACGTGCAGCAGGGCGTCCGCGAGATCCGCGAGATGCTCGAGGTTCTGCTCACGGAGGCGCCCGGGGCGGGCGTGCCCGTCGAGTTCCAGCCCTACTACAAGCGGTTTCTCGACATGGGCATGACGCGCCGCGCCGCGGCCACGCTCTTGTCGGCGGCCACGCGCGACAGCGATTTCGACGTGATCCGCAACGAACGGGTGATGCGGGAGCGGCTCCGCACCGAGATTCAGCGCCGGGTGGCCGTGACGGGCGGCGTCGGGCTGGCCGCGGGCACGCGGCGCGTGGTTGCACTCGTCGGGGCGACAGGCGTGGGCAAGACGACGAACCTGGCCAAGCTGGCCGCGCGCTTCGCCGTACGCGAACGGGCCAGCGTCGCCCTCATCACGGCGGACACCTATCGCGTCGCGGCGTCCGAGCAACTGCGCGTCTATGCGAACATCATCGGGCTGCCTATGCAGGTGGTCGACGACGGCAAGGACATGGCCGCGGCGCTGCACGAGTTCCGCGATCACGACCTCGTCCTCATCGATACGGCCGGCGGCAGCCAATTCAACCTGAAACAGACGGACGAGTTGCGCACGCTCCTGGCCGCGGCCCAGCCCGACGAAGTCATGCTCGTGGTGTCGGGCAACACCCGCCTCGAGGATCAGCGCCAGGTGGTGGCGGGATTCCGCACGCTCGAGCCTTCGTCCCTGTTCTTCACGAAACTCGACGAAACCCGGCACTACGGCCCGTTGTACTCCCTGGCAACCGAGGCCGGGCTGCCGTTAAGCTATCTCAGTGTCGGGCAGAACGTGCCCGACGACGTCATGTTGGCGAAGCCGGACAGAATAGCGGACCTTATCATGGAAGGTGGCACGAACCGTGATCGATCAAGCGCATAATCTACGTGAATTCGTCGTGGAAAGCCGGCAACGCGCCCGCGTTCTCGCCGTCACCAGCGGCAAGGGGGGCGTCGGCAAGACGAGTACGAGCGTCAACCTGGCCATCGCCCTCGCCGCCCAAGGCTCCGAGGTGGTCGTGCTGGACGCGGATCTCGGCCTGGCCAACGTCGAGGTGTTGCTCGGCCTCAACTCGCTCTACAACCTGCAACACGTCATCCACGGCGAACGCAGCCTGACGGATATTCTCGTCACCGGCCCCGGCGGCATGAAGGTCGTGCCGGGCAGCTCGGGTATCGCCAAGCTCGCCGATCTCGGGCCCCGGGCGCGCGATAACATCCTCACCGGGCTCCGCGACCTCCAGGAGGAAACCGATTTCATCGTCATCGACACCATGGCGGGCATCGGCCAGAACGCGGTGGCGTTTGCAGCCGCCGCAGACGAAGTCCTGCTGGTGACCACGCCCGAACCGTCCGCCATCGTCGACGGATACGCCACCGTGAAGACGATCTATCAGATGCGCGAGGACTCGGTGGTGCGCGTCATCGTAAACCAGGTGATCAACGGCCAGCAGGCCAAGGCCGTGGCCACGAAGCTCTCGTACGTGGCCCAGCAGTATCTCGGCCGGAAACTGTCGTACCTCGGCTACCTCCCGCGCGACCCCCACGTGTCGCAGGCCGTGATGCAGTCCTATCCCTTCGTGCTGCGGTTCCCGAATGCGCCCGCCACCAAGTGCATCGAGGAACTCGCCACGCGCATCATCAATCAACGCCTCGACGCCGGCGCAAACCGAACCGGATTCTTCCGCCGCCTCGGCCGCACCCTCGGCCTCGCCAGCAACGGCTAACGCGGCCCACGCGGCAACCGCGGGGGCCGCGCCCCTACTGCCCCGGCCCATCCCCCGCGGCCGTCAAGGTGACGGGCCGCCCTTCGAGCAGTTCCATGCGGATCCGGCCCTCGCCGGCGTCCTCAACGCGCGTTGAGGCATCCGGCCCCGCGCTCACCCTTCGGCTCCCCCGCCTCCCGCAGCCGCGCCACCAGCCGCGCCCCATACTCGCCGTCCACGCCCGGCACCGTCCCGTCCATCACGCGGATCGCGCCCGGCGTCTCGGACGTCGCCGCGGCCCGGGCCATGCCCACGTCCCGGGCCATGCCCACGTCCCGGGCCATACCCACGTCCCGGGCCATACCAACGTCCTGCCCGCTCGCATCCACCCCGCCGAACAACGCCGCCGCCGCGACGACGACAGGCAACAGGGCCCGGCTGGGGATTCTGACCATGCTCATGCGCGGCTCCATGCTGTCAACTCCAGTCTCTGCATCTCGCATCTGTTGGCGTCTATAGACGAGGGCTAGGGCTTGTGCATCGAGAGTGTCGGGTGATCCAACTTCACGGACGACACGGACGCGGGGCCATACGGAGCGGCATCAGTGAGTGGAGCCAACACGACAGAGAGTGAAGCGTATAGCCCCGAACTTGATGGCTCGCAGCTACATACTGTGTGGGGAGCACCAGTGCGGGCAATCGTCCGTACATCCTCATCCCCTGCGCAGCTAGACGGGCTGCTGCACCGGGACTCTGACCGGGATTCGGGCGCGGATTTCATCGTAAATCGGTATGCTCACTCCCTCGGACACTTCTAGGGAGACAACAAGTCCGTACGGTAGAAGGATTCTCTTTCTCCCCTCCTTCATCTTCCCGGCTTCTTTCCGGCAATTGACTTTGATTGCCAGAGCATCTCCGTCAACAAATGCAACGGCTCTCTCCCCCTCGAACACTTCGTGTTGTAGAGTGCCTCTGCGGACGGCTCGCCAATCCGCATCTGTTCGATTCACAGACAGATCGGAGCCGGCGACATCAAACCACATGCTCGCCACGCGGTATTTCTGGTTTCGCACCACAGTTGGCGTCAGCCAGGCGAGTGTCACTACGACACGACGCCATTCCCGGCACGCAGCAAGGGATGGTGGGAGTGGGAGGCTATAGACGTGAGCATCACCATCACCAAGTTCTCCAAAGCCCAAGATGGATACGCGCTGCGCCGTGCATTCCAGTGAACGACCAAAATCAGCAACACCGTAGCCTGTCCACCGGCTGACCAAAGCCCGAAGTCTCTGGCCGTTGTCTGATGTGCGCAGGATAGACATCAACCGCTCACCCATCTCGCCCCAGCAGCTACCGTGAACCAACATTGCCTTGAGTAGGGAAGCTTCGTAGCGGGAATAATCGAGATCAGGGGCCTGGCTCTCGAAGACTTCGACAAGCGATTCCCAACACAATGCAGCCGCTCGAGCCCAGATTCTAATACTAAGTGCACGGTTTGAGGGTGAAGCCCTTTTCCGTCGGAGCCATCCGTCGCTCACCTTGAGCGGCGGCG
>JAFGTL010000202.1 GCA_016934125.1 Candidatus Hydrogenedentota bacterium | reverse complement strand
CTCGCGGAGGCCGAACTCGAGTCGGGCTGGCGCCGCGTCGAGTCGTGGGCGCCCGACGACGGCACCGGCACGCGGGCGGGCTTCGTGCGCGTGCCTATGCTCGTGGCCGAAAAGCCCGGCGCCGTGCTGCGGTTCGCCTTCGAGGGCACGGCCGTGGGCCTTTTCGTCGCCGCCGGGCGCGATGCCGGCACGGTGGCCTATTCCGTCGACGGCGGCCCCGAACGCGAACAGGATCTGTTCACACAATGGAGCCCCGACCTCCACCTCCCGTGGGCGTACGTGCTCGACGCCGATCTCGATCCCGGCCCGCACGAGTTGGTGTTGCGCATCGCCGATGAGAAGAACCCCGAGAGCGCCGGCCACGCCGTACGCATCGCCCACTTCCTCGTCAACTGAGCCTGCGCCCCGGGCGAGCGCGCCTCCGTTTCATTCGCGGCTCTGCGTCCATCGATCGCCACGGGAAGGCGCTCTTCAATACACCCACTTCCTTTGGATATTGCGCAGGCTGACAAGGAAAAGGGCGACGCAGAATCCGGCGAGGGCCGCCAGGTTGAGCGCAAGCGGCATCTGGGCGGTTCCGTTGATCGCCCCGTGCAGGAGGTCGGCGCCATAGGTTAGTGGAAGGAGGTAGGACAGGGGACGCAGGCAGATGGGCAGGGCCGCGATGGGGAAGAACAGCCCGCACAGAAACACCATCGGGAACCGGAAGAAGTTGGAGAACGTCTGGGCCTCGAAGACCTCGCTGACGGATACCGCGATGAACAGGCCCAGGAACGTGGAACTGACCGCGATGAGGGCCACGGCACTCGCCACCTGCCACCACGTTACGCCGCTCAGATCGACGAAGAACGCCGCCATGAGGAGGGGCACGAAGGCATTGGTTGCGCCCATGACGATCGCCCCGGACGTCTTGGCGAGCATGAGCGTTTCGAGGGGAATGGGCGCAAGCAGGAGGCGCTCGAAGGAGCGCCCTTTCTTCTCGAAGGTGACGGTTACCGCCAGCATGGATGTGGTGCCGAAGAGGATGGAGAGCGCCATGACGCCGGGCAATATGGTGCGGATATCGCCGAATCCCGAGCCGGATTTGATGAAGAACATGAGGGTCCACGCCAGCGGGAACACGATCCCCCAGCTCAGGTTCGGCGGCTTGAGGTAGTAGGTCAGCATATCCTTCTTGAGAATGGCCCAGAAGGCAATCCAGAACCTCATTCGCCGCCTCCTTTGGGCCGGCCCTGTTCTTTTTCCTTGCGCATGCGGTCCGCCGCGATGCCGGTGATGCGCACGAACACGTCCTCGAGTGAGGGGCGGATGGCTTTGGCCTCGGTAACATCCACCCCGTGATGCTCGAAGAACCGGACGAGCGGCCCCAACGGCAGGGGTTGCACCGTGTGGGCGCGGAGCGTCCCCCCGGGCATGGCCTCGAACTCGACGCCGGCGAAGGCGGCGGTCAACTCCTCCATTAGCGGGCCGGGGTCGCGGCTGAGGGCGAGCTGCACGATATACTTGCCCTCGACGTCTTTGACCAAGTCCGGCAACGTGTCCACGCGCACAAGACGCCCCTCGACGATGAAGGCTATTCGATCGCAGAGGCGCTCCGCCTCTTCGATATAGTGTGTTGTCATGAAAACCGTTGTGCCGGATTCGTTCAGTCCGCCGAGCAGTTGACGGATCTGCCGTGCGCTTGCCACGTCGATGCCCGTGGTGGGTTCATCGAGGAACAGGATCCGGGGGCGGTGGATGATGCCGGCGGCGATGGCGAGTTTGCGCTTCATGCCCTTCGAGTATCCTCCGAACTTGCGGTTCGCCGCGTCGCCCAAGCCGAAGGTGTCGAGCAGTTCCGTGGCGCGCCGGTCGCGTTCACGCCGCCCTATCCCGTACAGCGCTCCGCAGAAGGCGAGGTTCCCGAACCCGTCGAGCTCGGGCCAGAGGTTGCTCTCGTCCGGCACGATCCCCATGAGGCCCTGGGCCTTCTTCACGTCCGCCGTGTAGTCCGATCCAAAGTAACGGATCCGGCCGGAGTCAGGCCGCGCCAGGCCGGTCAGCATGTTGATCGTCGTGGTCTTGCCGGCGCCGTTTGGGCCCAGAAAGCCGAAGACTTCGCCCTCGCGCACATCGAAGTCGATCCCGGCAACCGCCTTCACATCCCCGAATTGCTTTGCCAAGCCGCGGATCTCAACCGCCGTGTGCGCAGGTCGCGCCATTCACTTGCCTTTCACCCTCGTTTCGCCTTGCCCATTTCGCCGCGCCACGCCATACCGGCAGTCTATCCCACCACGCCCTGCCGCGCAACAGGAATGGAGATCTGTCTGAGGGTCGGCCGTCCCTGACGGGGCTGCACCGGGGGGAGGGCTCGATTCTTGCCGTTGAACGGTGAGCGATTCTCGTAGCGCCCGTTTGGGACGCTCTGTTCCGGGTGTTCCCCTCTTCCCGCGCCCCAGATTCTAATACTAAGTGCACGGTTTGAGGGTGAAGCCCTTTTCCGTCGGAGCCATCCGTCGCTCACCTTGAGCGGCGGCG
>JAFGTL010000201.1 GCA_016934125.1 Candidatus Hydrogenedentota bacterium | reverse complement strand
GCATGAAGATGAGATTCTCGGTATCGGGCTGGGCCGTCCAATACCAGGCGCGGCTAATCATGCCTTGGCTGCCCGAACCGCTGATGACGCCGTTGGGAGGGCCGACAAGCTGCACCACCTGCTCGTAGGTGGTTCCGGGCCGGATCTGGCGGATGGCCTGCAACTCGACGGGCTTCGCGGGGGGCGCGGTCTGCATCTGCAGCCAGGAAGACACCGGGCCGAATTTCGTGGGCACTTCGCCGGCGTTCCGGCCGCGGCCGGTGGGCGAGGGGGGCCGTGCCGCGCTGCCGCCGGGTTTGGGGGCGACTGCGAGCGGGCCCGTGGGCCGTTGCGCACCGGGCGCACCGGGCGCGCCGCCGGCTTGGGCCGCGGTGCCGGGCCGGCGAGGCCCGGGAGCGCCCTTGTGGCACTGGGGGCAGGGCTTGTAGCCGCCGTCGATAAGTTGCTGCCTCGGGTAGGCCTTGGCGTCGGGTTGGAGGAGGGCGCAGTCCTTCTCGTGGTAGACGCCGTCGCCGGGGTTGACATAGGCGGTTGGGCTGGGCGTGTCACCGTCGGCGGACTCGCCGGAATCGGAGCCGCACCCGGCCAGGAAGAACGCGGAAACGAGGATTACCGAGACAAGCCGGAACGATGCGCGAAGCGTGTACATGGTGCCCCCTCCATTTTCCGCGAAGGAGTATAGCGGGGGCGGTGAAGGGCTTCAACGCCACGCGGAGCGGAGTTCGTAGACGGCGATCGCGTCGACGGTGGCCGGGGCGCCGGTTGTGGCCGGGGCGCCGGTTGCGGCGAGTTCGAGCGAGCGGTTGGCCTCGTCGAGCACGGCGCGCATGGGCATGTAGATCCGGCCGTTGTTGGCGAAGATCTCGACGGAGAGGCGATCGACGAGTACGCGCAGGCGGATCGCGCCGTCTTCCGGCTTCAGGGGGGCCGCACAATCCCCGCAGGCAAGCGTCTGCGCGGCGGCATCGTAGACGATGGGCAGCCCGCGGGCGACGAGGCGCACCTGGCCCGTGGGGCCGGGGCGGAAGGTCATGTCGATATCGAACAACTCGCCGGAAACGGCCGCCAACGGATTCGGATCGCCCGGCTGCAGGGCCAGATGCTCGAAGGAATGGGCCGTGCCGCGGAGGGACTCGATTTCGGCGACGGGGAGGGCGAACATGCGGATGCCCTCGCCGGTGGTGTGGAGCGAGAGGGCGACGGGGAAGTTCATCATCTGGTTGAAGGGCATGTCGGGATGGCCGGTGCGCCCCCAGGCGATCTGGATGCGGCGTCCGTCGGCCGCGGGGATATTGCTGAACGTCTGGGAGGCGTAGAAGCAGTTGCCGCGGTTGAAGGGGTGCTTGCCCGACTCGGGGGTAAAGGTGCGGCCGTCGAAGGCGCCGATGGCGTATTCGCCGTCGGCGGCGTAGAGCACCCAGCGCGCCTCGGCGGGATCGCCGTCTACGGGGAGTTGGAAGATCTCGGGGCACTCGTAGTAGCCCTCGATGCGGCTCGAGAAGGCCCAGGCCTTGAGATCCGGCGAGGTGTAGAAGGCGACGCCTTTCGAGTCGCCGCGCTCGTCGTACACGGCCATCACCCAATGCTTGCCGGGCGCATACCAGATGACTTTGGGATCGCGGCCGGTGTGGCGCACGACGGGGTTGCCGGCGTAATCGGTGAAGGTGCGGCCGCGATCGGTGCTGTAGGCGATGGACTCGCCCCGGCCCGTGCTCGTGTAGGCGGCGACGATGACGTCTTCGCCGGATGTCTTGAAGCCGGCCGTGTTGGCCGCATCGACGACGGCGCTGCCCGAATAGCACCAGTCGCCGAAGGTGTGGGGATAGAGGGCGATGGGCAGTTCGTGCCAGTGGACGAGATCGGGGCTGACGGCGTGGCCCCAGTGCATGTTGCCCCATTTCCAGCCGTAGGGGTTGTGTTGATAGAAGAGGTGGTATTCGCCGGCGTGGTAGACGAGGCCGTTGGGATCGTTGTTCCATCCGCGGCGGGAGGAGAAGTGGAACTGGGGCCGGTAGCGCTCCCGGTAGAGCGTATCCGCGCCGATGATCGCGTCCTGCTGGCGGACATTATCGAGGGCCTTCGAGTTCTTCGGGATGCCGTCGGCCCAGAGGATGAGGGATTGCCCGGCGAAGGGGGCGAGATCGATGAACACCCAGAAATCGGGCTCGCCGTCGGCCAACTCGATGTCGAACTCGCGGAGGGTCTCGTCGCCGCGGAGGAGGCGCATGCGGCGGAGGGGCGCGCCGTTCTTGACGGGCAGGTTGAGGTAGCGGTGCCGGGCGGTCAGCTCGATCTGCTTTTCGGCTGCGAAGGGTTCGTCGCCTTGAATGATGTGATCCACGTTGATGTGCCCCCATCCGCCGGTGCGTCGGTCGAGGATCTCGATGACGGCCTCGCGTCCGGCGAGTTCGTTGACGTCCCAATGGTGCCAGCGGAGTTGTTCGCTGCCGCCGGGCCGATCGTTCGGGCCCGTGGCCGTGCGCGCCACGGCGCCGTCGACGAGCAGGTTCATGCAGGCTTCGCCCGGATACTTGCCGCCGCCGATGAGGAAGCTGATGCAGCGCCGCTGGATGGTGAAGGCTGGCGAGGTGAGGGTGCCGGTGGCGCCGTCGCCGTTGTAATACGAGTTGACAAGGCCCTCGCCGAGATAGCCGGTAACGGGCATCTGATGCGGGAGCGTGCCCCGGGCCGGCCCCGGGCCGAAGGCTTCGCCCGTGGCCGTCCAGTCGCCGTAGTCGGCCGCCTCGAAATCGGCGACGAGGATATCGGCGCGTTCGGCGCCGGCGGCCGGGAGTGAAGCCGCCATTGCGGCGAGTAGGATCCACCCGCACCCGATCTTGTCCATAGGGCCTCCTTCGCGCCGACGCGGCGCTCGAGGCCATCATAGAGCACGGGCGCGCGTCCGTCCATCTTCGCGGCCTTCACGCATGACTCGGGCACCTTCTTCAACGCTTGCACTCTCCCTCTTCTGGGGAGGGTTCTTGCGAATCGAGTGTGAAGCCAACTGATGGCGCCTTGGCGCAAGCCATTATCTTGCCATACGTCAGGGCGCTGCGAAGCGTGCCGCAGGCAAGGGCCGGGTTGGCCGGGCGCGATACCCACCCACGGAGGACTCCTTGCCTGGCGAAGTGCCGGTTGCGGCCCCATTCGCGGGGAGGTCTCTGGACAGGATTTACAGGATGGACGAGATTGCTCTTGGCGCTCATCCTGTGAATCTTGTCAATCCCGTCTATTCCCCCTCTTCGGCCTGCTCCCGCGGGAGGTAGATGGAGAACGTGCTCCCCTTGCCCGGCCGGCTGGCCACGTCCACCCGGCCGCCGTGCACCAGCACGATGTGGCGCACAATGGACAGCCCGAGGCCCGTCCCGCCCAGGTTACGGCTCCGGGCCTTGTCCACCCGGTAAAACCGCTCGAACAGCCTCGGAATGTGCTCGGCCGGAATCCCCGCCCCGTGGTCGATCACGCGGATCACGATCGCGTCCTCGTCTTGCGCGGCTGTCACCCGCACTTCCTGGTTCGCCTCGCTGTATTTCACCGCGTTGTCCACGAGATTCGACACGGCCTGCTCGAAGAGCGGCGCGTTCAGCGACGATTCGAGGCCCTCGCCGCAGTCGATCGCGATGGCGACGCCCTTTGCCTCGGCCTTGGGCGCGCACAACGCCACGGCCGCGCCGATCACCTGGCGGATGGGCACCGGCTCGAAGCCGAGTTGCTC
>JAFGTL010000200.1 GCA_016934125.1 Candidatus Hydrogenedentota bacterium | reverse complement strand
TTGGGCTTGCACGCGGGCACGTCGGTGAGCGTTCCTGCCTCGTCACCGTTGGCGAACACGGAAATGGTGCCCGATTCAGGATCGTATACGCAGGACGTGACATAGGTGTGGCCGTGGGCGAAGTAGCGCGACTTCATGAAGCTGCCCGACACGCCGAGTCCGGCCCCGGGGCTCAGGAACCACGCGTCGGCCCCGGTGCCGGGCGATGCGTCCTTCTTCTGTACGATCCGGAATCCATCCACGTAGCGGTAGACGCAGAACACGGTGAGGGCGTGATCGGCGTTGAGGCCCGAACAGTGCGCGACACGCAGGGACGAGCCCTTTCCGTCAAACACGAGGGCCGGCGCGCCGTTGAGCGCCGACGCACTCCACCCGGGCCCGGAACCTGGCTCCGCAACGGCGTCGTTCCCCTGGCCGGACTGATCGCGCCACGCCGCGACACGGCCGTCGGCCTGCTCGACGCCGCGATCGGCCCGGAGCCATAGCTGCACGCGATCGGACTCGGGCAGTTCAGCCGCGGCCGTGCCAACGGAACCCCAGCACACGGCCAATGTCAGAAATGCCGACGTCAGTGTGGTAGCGTACCTGCATCCGGGGTGATCGTTGAGTCCGAGCATCCGCCCCTCCCTGGAATCCGACCCGGTTGGATCTGATTTGTTTGCAGTGGGTTACAGAGCCCCCTGCAGCCGGGACACGGCGGCTCCACGCAGCGCCCTGCGCCCCATTTCGCGTAGGGTTAGTGTATTCGGCTTGCGCCCGCGGATCAAGCTGTGCGGGGTTTGCGGAGCACCTTGCGGCGCCAGCCGGTTTCCGGTAGGATGTCTTCGGCCTGCGGCTCGTGCGGAGAAGGACTGGGACACTCGACAGGAGATCAGCGATGAAGAGCTGGATGCGGGTATTTGCCTTGGCGCCGCTGTTCGCGGTGCTGTTGTTGGGTTGCGGCGAAGACTCGGGCAGCGGGCCGGTGGAGCCCACGCCGGCCAGGGATGCGGCCGCGTCGCTGCCCGTGTCCGAGACGGCGATGCGGACGGAGATCAAGCTGCCGGAGCGCGCGCCTGCATCCGAGATGCCCCTGTCGCTGCCGCCGGATCACTGGCTCGTGGGCACAAGCGATGTGGCGGACATGTATCCCGCGACCATCGCGCCCCCGGCCCCCCGGCAACTGCTGGCCGAGTACGGCCCGGCCTATATCGAGCAGATCGGCGAGAACCGCGTCCTCCACCTCAAGGGCTCGCACTACGACATGGGCTACCAGCACGGCACGCTCGTGAAGGACGAAATCGTCGAGGCGGCGGCCTTGATCCGTGCCATCGGCAGCATCGAGTGGAACAAAGACTTCGATGCGAGTATCCAGGAAGCGTGGACGCGCCTCAGTCCGTACATCCCGGAGAAGTACAAGGAAGAGATGAAGGGCGTGGCCGATGCCACGGGCATGACGCTCGAACAGGTGCAGGAGTTCACCATCTTCCCCGAGTTGTTCCATTGCAGCGGATTCGCCCTGTGGGGTAAAGCCACGCAGGACGGCTCGCTGCTGCACGGCCGGGTGCTCGACTACATGCGCGATGCGGGCCTGGACAAGTGGGCGCTCCTCATCATTCAGGAGCCCGAAGGGGCGAATGCCTTCGTCAATGTGGCGTATTCGGGCATGCTGGGCAGCGTGACGGGCATGAATGCGGAGCAGATCGCCATTGGCGAGATGGGCGGCGGCGGCGCCGAGAAGTGGGACGGCATGCCGATGTCGCTGCTGCTCCGCGAATGCCTCGAGGAGGCCGACACACTCGAGGACGCCCAGCGGATCATGAGCGAGACGCCCCGGACGTGCCAGTACTACTACGTGATCAGCGACGCGAAGGCGAACGGCGGCCTGGGCCACGCCGTAGGGGTGGCGGCCGAGCCGGGCGGCATCGTGTTCATCGGGCCCAACGAGTTTCACGATCAGTTGCCCCGGCCGTTCGAGGACGCCGTGCTGCTATCTGCCGGCGGCCGCTACACCTGCCTTGCGGATCGCGTCGAGAAGATGTACGGCCAGTTCACGCCGCAGATCGCCCTCGATCTCATGGCGCGGGGCGTGTCGATGAAGAGCAACATGCACAACGCGCTGTTCAAGCCGCGCACGCTCGAGCTATGGGTGTCGAACTCAACGGTTGAGCAGCCATCGTGCAACCGGCTCTATGCCCACTACAGCTTCCGATCGCTGCTGAACACCCGGCCGTAACTCGTGGTGCCGGGCGCGGCCCTTACATCAACGCCGTGCTGAAATAGCGCTCGGCGCGATCGGGCAGCACCGTGGCCACGTTCCCGGGCATCCTCTCGGCCAGCCGCCGGGCGGCCCACACGTTTGCGCCCGATGAGATACCCACCAGCAGCCCGTGATCGCGGCCGAGTTGCCGCGTGGTTTCAATGGCGTCGTCGTCGGTAACCTCGATGACGTCGTCCACCAGGGACACGTCGAGGATAGCGGGCACAAACCCATCGCCGATGCCCTGGATCTGATGGAGTCCGGGCTCGTGGCCGAGGAGGGCGGCCACGTTCTTGGGCTCCACCGCGACGATCTTCACGTCCGGCTTGTGTTCTTTCAGGAACTTCCCGATGCCCTGGAGCGTGCCGCCGCTGCCCACGCCCGCGACAAAGCAATCGATGTCGCCCGTCATCTGACGCCAGAGCTCGTGGGCTGTTTCTTCGTAGTGCACCCGGGGGTTGTCCGGATTCTCGAACTGCTGCGGCACGAACACGTGGGGATCCTCGGCCTGCATCTGGCGGACGCGTTCAACGGCCCCGCCGATGCTCTTCTCGGCCGGCGTGAGGATGAGTTCCGCGCCCAGGGCTTTGATCAGTCTCTTCCGCTCGTCGCTCATGTTCTCCGGCATGACGATCTGCACGCGGTAACCCTTGAGCCGGCCGACGAGGGCGACGCCGATCCCCGTGTTGCCCGAAGTCGGCTCGACGATGATCGAGTCCGGTTTGAGGCGGCCGTCCCGGGCGGCCCCTTCAAGCATGGACAGGGCGACGCGATCCTTGATGCTGCCGCCGGGGTTTAGAAACTCCGCCTTTGCGAACACCCGCTCGCCCTTCAGGGCGATAAGGGGCGTGTTGCCGATGAGATCGAGGATATTATCCGTCAGCATGTAGTTTCACCTTGTATTACACCTCGAGCAGGAGGGGGTTCGGTGCATGAAGTACCCCAAATCGTGGGGCTGTGTCAAATCAGGCACCGGCCGGCGCCACCGCACGTGAGCCGCGCGGCCTGTCCAACCAGCCGTTTCCTGCGCGCGTCCCGATGCCTCGGGGCGCGTCAAGGAGACGCGAGGAGATCGCCGACGGTTCGCTCGATGAGGCCGTCCGGATCGGTTTGGACGGCGAGCCGTTCGGCTTGCGCGCGCATGTCCACGAGTTGGCCCTCTCGCAACGCGATCTGCTTATCGAGCGCGGTGAGAAGCGTCTGGGCGCTCGCCGGCAGGTGGGGATCGTCGCTGAGCGTGGGATCCTCCAGATAGGCACGGGCCGCCTGGCGGGCGTGCGTCAGGTGTTCGAGGCAGGCCTCCTCATGCGTCAACCGTACGGCAAGGGCGGCGGCCCGCGTCTCCCACGACGGCGTGCCCGGGGTGGCCCGTGCTGGATAGGCCTCGGCGTCCAGCCGGTTGCCCAGGGCGGAAAGCCAGTGGGCGTAGAACACGTGGGCCTGCATGACGTCGAGGCGATGCTCGCCGACGGAGGCGAAGATGGGTTCGAGGAGGCGGGGAACCGCGCGAGCAACCTCGTCGTCGGTGGGCTGGAAGGTGTCGGAGCGGAAGTCCACATAGAACTCGGCGAGTCGTTTGCGCAGCGTCACGTCCGCAGAGTCCGCCGGCTGGGCGGCGATCCAGGCTTCGCCGACACGCACGGCCTCGTCGATACGGCCCAACGCCCTGTACATCTCAACGAGGCGGAACGAGGCCCAGCGCCGCACCTCATACGGCGCCGTTTCGTCCGCCCGAAGGGCCTCGCACGCCTCGATGGTGCCCGGCCGGCGCGCACGGCCGACGCCGGCGTTGCCCAGGGCCACCTGCTGCGCAGTCAGGAGCCCCTCGCGGGCCAGTGCCTCGAAGTCCGGAACGCGCTGCCGGACTTCGTCAAAGGTAGCGTAGGCCGCCCGGGCGTGCCGTTCCGCTTCAAGTGCGGCCGCGTCGGGAACCGGCACCACCGTATACGCCCACCTCTCAGGATCGACATCCTCCGGCTCGGCCAGGAGCGATTCGAGCGCCTTGGCGAACGCGGTATCGGATTCCGGGGCCCCGGCGAGCTCGCGCAGAATCGGCTTACCGGCGCCGGCCCCCAGGGACGCGATCGCGCACACCGCGTCCTGCCGGAGGATGCTTACGGCCTTGTCCGGGGTATCGACGCGTCCGTCGTATCCGTCCACAACGAAGGCGTTCCCGGCCCAGAAGTCGCGACTCGCACACCGCCGCAGGCGTTCTACGTTGGACGGTGCGTCCAAGTAACCGAGGAGGTAGATGGCCCCGCGCAGGCACTGAAACTGTACCTCGCTCAGGACGGCGCCCCGCTCGATTCCGAGAATCGTGTCCGCCAAGGCGGCGTTTCTTGGATCGGGCTGGGCAGCACGGAGCACCTGGATGGCCTGCGCGAGCCGGGCCCAGTCGACGGGATCGCTCTGCGCGAGCTGGCGCGCGGCATCGTTCAGCCAGTCCATGTCCGTTGCGGGGAGTTGCACGAGCAGGCGGCCCTTCAACTCGTGCGTGCGGCGCAGCGTGGGCGATTCGGAGTAGGCGGACACGGTATCCGCACAACACTTGGCGAGTTGGGCGAGCC